>JALZUF010000001.1 GCA_023301785.1 Alphaproteobacteria bacterium
ATCAATCAATTTCTTGGCACACCAAATAGCGTGACCGAGGCCTAATGGTTTTGGCTGGCGTGTCGTGAATAGCTTACCTTCTGGCAATTCAGATTCAGTAACGCGCAGTAACATTTCTTTTTTACCGCGTTTTTCAAGCGTGTCCATTAATTCAGGTTGGTAATCGAAATGCTCTAACAGCATGCCTTTATGGCGGCCTGTTACAAAGATGATTTCTTCGATACCGGCGGCTAGGGCTTCGTCAACCACGTGGTGAATAAGAGGGCGGTCACCAATAGGGAGCATCTCTTTGGGCATAACTTTGGTGGCGGGAAGGAAGCGCGTACCTAATCCTGCGACAGGAAAGACGGCTTTACGTATCGGTTTGAAATTACTCATGATTTTTTATCTTTTGTTCTTATTTGTGTTGTGAAACAACCCTGCTATTATTAATCGCATTGCTTAAACACTTCCACTAAAATATGCAAGGAAAAAATAATATGACTAATCATTTAAAGTTAGACAAATTAAGGGCATCAATACGGAATAACGGTTTAGATGGTTATATCGTTCCGCGTACAGACGAATATTTAGGGGAGTATGTGGCGAGTTATGCTGAGAGATTATCTTGGTTGACCAATTTTACAGGCTCTGCGGGGTTGGCGGTTGTGCTGGATGATAAGGCCGTTGTGATGAGTGACGGACGATATACCATTCAATTGGCAGCAGAAGTAGATGCAGACATCTTTATGATCGCAAATTCTCAACAGGTGAAATTGGCGGATTGGCTGAATGATAATGTGTCTGAAGATGCGGTTATTGGATATGATCCCAAATTACATACCTTTGCCGAAGTGGAAAAATTGGAAGAAGCGGGAATTACCCTTCAGGCCATAAGTGGCAATTTGATTGATACCGTTTGGGGCGATCAACCAGACCACCCATCATCACAAGTACAATTATTTTCTGATACGATTGCAGGGCGTACGGCGCTGGAGAAAATAGAGCTTATTCAAAATGATATTCAAACGCATGATGCGGAGGCGGCGTTGGTGACGATGTCGGATTCTATTGCGTGGTTATTGAATATCCGTGGGAGCGATATTCCGTTTATTCCTGTTTGCTTATCGTATTTGATTGTCCCCAAAGAAGGCAAAGTGCAATGGTTTGTAAATCAAAATAAAATAACTGGTGAGGTTAAAGATAAGCTGAAGGATGCTGTCGAGTTTTTTGAAGAAAGCGAAATAGCTTCTGCGTTGAAAAATTTAGAAAATAAAAAGGTTCTATTTGATGAAAAAAGAACGCCGATTTATTTTAAAAACATTTTAGAAGATGTAAGTGCGGGTATCGTTTTTCAAGAAGATCTTTGTTTGTTGCCACGTGCGATTAAAACCAAGAACGAACAGAATGCCATGAAGCAAGCGCATATTATTGATGGCGTTGCGCTGGTGAAGTTTTTAAAATGGTTTGAAGAAGAAGCCCCAAAAGAAAATCTGGACGAGTTGAAAGTTGAAGCGCAATTAGAAGCGTTTAGAGCAGAAGCATCCGAGTTTAAAGAACCAAGTTTTTCAACCGTATCAGGCTTTGGCGCGAATGGTGCTATTGTGCATTATCGCGCGACGGAAAAAACCAACCTTAATATTACAAATGATAATTTGTTGCTGTTGGATAGTGGCGCGCAATATAGCTTGGGGACGACTGATATCACGCGAACCCTAATGATTGGTGATGTCGCCGATGAGGTGAAGGAGCATAATACGCTGGTGCTACAAGGTCATATTGGTTTGGCTTGCGCAAAATTTCCCAAAGGCACAGATGGTAAAGCGTTGGATAAGTTGGCGCGCGCGCCATTGCAGGAGAAGGGGTTGGATTATGCTCATGGTACGGGGCATGGTGTGGGATGTTATTTATCCGTGCATGAGGAGGCCGCTGGTATATCACCGCGCGGCGAACGCGAAATGGAGGCGGGTATGATTGTCTCGAATGAGCCAGGATTTTATAAAGAAGGGGCGTATGGTATTCGTATTGAAAATTTAATTTTGTGTCAGGAAACGGATAACGAGAATTTATGTTTTGAAACGATCACATTGGCGCCCATCTCAAAAGACCTCATCGTTAAAGATATGTTGAGTGAGGGTGAGGTGGATTGGTTGGATGGTTATCATGCTAAAGTCTATGACACGCTTTATCCGTTGCTCGATGAGGAACATCAAGAATGGTTGAAGCAGGTAACAGCAGAAATATAATAATAATAAAAAACCGCCACAAAATATGAGGGCGGTTTATTTTTTGTTAGTGATTTAAATTCAAGTTAATAAATAAAATCGGTAATAAGAAAAAAGATCTTACGACTCGCTACGTTTCTTACGCGCAGCTTTGCGTGAACGACGAATGTTTTCTTGTTTTTCGCGTTTACGTTTTGCAGTCGGTTTTTCGAAGTCGCGACGTTCTTTCATTTCGCGAAAAATTCCTTCACGTTGCATCTTTTTCTTCAGCACTCTCAGTGCTTGATCCACGTTATTGTCACGTACGGATACTGTTACCAATCTAAATCACCGCCCTTCATTTGGCTTAATCGTTGTTTATTGTTATAAATAACTTGTCTTTGGTACGCATTTGCGCCCCATTGTGCAAGTAAAAATGATGTTTGAGGCTTTATTATATGATATTTATGCGTTTATTACTAATTACAGCGATGTTTTCGTTTGGGAGCGCGGCTTATGCGCGGGATACGCAAATTGTGGCGCCAGAGGTCGCGCCAGAGATTGCACCAGAGATATCGACAGGGTTTAATACTGTTAAGTCAGCCAGAGGGAAAGACTTTATGGCGGTCACGGCGCACCCTGATGCAACGAAGGCGGCCTATAAGATTTTGAGCGCTGGTGGAACGGCGGCGGATGCGGGGATTGCGGCGCAAATGGTTTTAGGATTGGTAGAACCGCAAAGCTCAGGCATTGGTGGTGGTTCTTTTATTCTCTATTATGACGCCAAAGCGCGAAAAATATTTAGCCTTGATGGACGTGAAAGTGCGCCGAGTAATGCAGGCGGTCATTTGTTTACGCGCAAAGATGGTCAAAAGATGGGGTTCTATGAAGCGGGTAATGGTGGGCGCGCTGTGGGTGCACCTGGGACGTTGCGCGCGTTAAGTCAGCTTTATGATTGGCAAGGCAAAACACCATGGTTTGATTTATTTAAACCTGCGATTAATCTGGCGGAAGATGGCTTTGTCATTACAGAGCGCTTACATAAAATGTTAGAAGCAGAGCGGGGTCGTTTTGATGTTGATACCGAAGCGAAGCTTTATTTTTTTCCTGATGCAGATAATCCAATTGCGGCAGGTGAAGTGAAATATAATCAAGATTATGCGGTGACTTTAAATTTTATTGCGCAAGAGCGTGCCGATAAATTTTATACTGGCGCGCTGGCACGTAACCTTGTTCAAAAGGTTCGGGAGAATGGTAAAAACCCAGGACTGCTTTCGATTGAAGATATGGCGAACTATGAAGCAAAGGAGCGTCAGCCTATATGTGGTGGGTATCGCGGTTATAAAATCTGTTCTATGGCGGAGCCGTCAAGCGGCGCGCTGACTATGCTCATGACATTGGGTATGTTAGAGAAATTTGACCTTAGAGCGCTTGGGCCGCGTAACCCTGCCGCGTGGCACTTAATCGCGGAGGCTAGCCGTTTGGCATTTGCAGATCGTAATTATTACATGGCAGATCCTGATTTTGTTAAAACACCAAGTCAGTTGTTGTTGGACAAAAATTATTTACAAATGCGTAGTGCGAAGATTGATGCAGGGCGTCCATTGCTTAATATTAATCACGGTGTGCCGCCAAATTGGAATTTTGATGAGCAGCCTGCCGCCGCAGATGACGCATTAAAACCACCGGGTACAACACATATTAGTATTGTTGATATGTATGGGAATATATTGTCCATGACATCGTCAATTCAAAATGCGTTTGGTAGTCGCGTGATGGTCGATGGATATTTATTGAATAATGAGCTGACTGATTTTTCTTTTACGCCGAATGATGAAAACGGAAACGTGATCGCCAATCGTGTGGAAGGGGGCAAACGTCCGCGCTCGTCTATGTCGCCAACCATCATATTTGATCCTGATAATAAACCTTACATGGTGATTGGGTCGGCGGGAGGAAGCCGTATCATTGGATTTGTGTTGCAACGCATTATTGCCGATATAGATTGGAATATGTCCGTTACAGAGGCATTGAAAATGCCGCATATTGTCCACCGCGGTAAGAAGCTTGAGCTGGAAAGCAAGGGCGTCAACATGGCGGAAGGTCTTAAGAAATATGGTCACCCTGTAATAGTGGGTGAAATGAATAGTGGCCTGACGGTTATTAAGTTTGAGGGTGATAATATGGTCGGCGCAGCAGATCCAAGGCGTGATGGCACAGCGCAGGGAAAATAATTACATAATTGTATTGACATAATAATAAAATTAGTGATATAACGCTCTACCATTTACCAAGGAGAGCGCTATGAGCAACACGGCATTAAAATTAGAAGAACAAGATTTTTCACTTCCAGTTACGGCAGCAAATGATGCATATCATCAAGATCCTGTGACTATTATAAACATTGCGGATGTAGAAAATGGCAAGCTTAGCGTAAAAGAAGTTTTCGGTCGTGTTTCAGCTGGTGAGCGTATTCTTGTAGAGGTTTCACCAATTTTTGAAGGTCAACAAGAAACAGATTATGCTATCTTAGAAAATGTTGAACATCCTAAGATTACAGAAGCAATTCAAGTGGGTCGTTTGACTGGTGAAATGGACGATCTCGATCGCTATACGCTAGGAAGTGAAGCGGCGCTAAATTCCAATTTTATTACAGCAGTTATGCGCGTTAGTGGTGCGGTAGAACAAAGCCCGCAACCAAGAGAAATGACATTCACTGATATGAGTACAGATGCGCAAACAATCATTCATGCAAGACGTGTTCGTGCTTCTATTAAGCTGGGCTTACGTGTTAATGGCTAGATGAATGTCATCGCGTTCTTCTCTTAAGCTCTTAGACTTTATCACACATGCTGATTTTTTCTGTGCGCAGGTAACAGATAAAGGCAGGGAATTTGTTGTTGAAATTCCTCAAGCCTCTGGCATAGCAGAGGTCTTGATTGCGAATAATTTTGAGCAAATAGCGGCACTTGGTAAACCTGATAATGGATTACGCTTTTTAAAGCCTAGTTTTTCAACATTCGTAACAGAAGATGATTACGAATATGATGAAGAAGAAGATAAGATGGGCGTTGCGAGTGAGATAGACCTTGCCCTTAAACGTGCCGCTTCGGGAGAATCTGTGTCTTTTACTGTGAATGGTAATAAGGTCTATATGGGCAATCAGCACATGATAACGCCATCTCTTGCCCCTTAGTGTAAATCACTATTGTTTGGCATATTTGTCAAACCGTGCATTTTATGACATTATGTCTTTGAAAGTATTCACTTTCTTCTTAATTTAAATTCAATAACGAACAGGTTTTATTATGATTAAAAAAGAAATAGCAGAATTTATTGGTACGTTTACGCTTGTACTTTTTGGTTGCGGGGCGGCGGTTATTGCTGGTGAGCAAATTGGCGTTTTAGGCATTTCATTTGCCTTTGGTTTGGCATTAATTGCCATGGCGTATGGTATTGGTGGTGTCTCAGGATGCCATATTAACCCAGCGGTTAGTTTTGGTGCATGGGTAGCAGGACGTATGTCTTTTATAGACTTCATTCGTTATGCAGTGGCGCAGTGCGCTGGTGCGATTGCGGGTGCATTTGTTTTGATGACGATTGTTAAAGGGCAAATGGCAGGGTATGACGTCGCCGCTTCTGGTCTTGGTCAGAATGGTTGGGGTGCTGGATACCTTGGTGAATACACGCGCGATGCAGCTTTGTTATTTGAAGTTGTGGCAACGTTTTTGTTTGTTACAGTTATTCTGGGGGCGACGGATGATGCTGATATTGCTCACCCAGCAATTGCAGGATTGGCCATTGGTTTAACATTGGTTGTGATCCATATCGTTGGTATTCAAATCTCTGGCGTTTCTGTTAACCCAGCAAGAAGTTTAGGCCCAGCGTTATTTGTGGGTGGTCAGGCAATGGAGCAACTATGGTTGTTTATTGCTGCTCCCTTTGCGGGCGCAACATTAGCTGCGTTGAGATACCGTTTTTGCCCATGTAGTGGTACAGCGTGTTGTAAAAAATAATAACAGAAATAAATTTAGAAAAAGCGGCTTATTAATTTAAGCCGCTTTTTTTTGTTTAAGATTTTATTTCTAATGTAAGATTTTCGCAAAGCCCCTTTATAGCGGCTAATTGTCCTTCGATAGATTTTTTATTACCTATTGGCGTTGAGTAGACTTCGGTTGTTGCTGCATAGCGTGAGATATTATTTTCTCTCAACCATGTTGCACCAAGGCCAGGGATATCTAGGTAAACAACACCGTTTTCGTTTGGTACGTTCAGCACTTCTTTATCTTGTGCAATATCAACAACATTAGCAACCGCGTTATTTATAGATTTTATGAAGCCGTCTTTTCCTGATTTGTAATATGAGTCAACAACAAGGTAAAACCCTTGAGGGATATTCTGGTAGTCTTGTACCAATGGTGTGCCAAAACGAGAGGCACGCATTATACGCAGAGTGATGTCTCTATCAGGTGTTTCGTGTAAATCGATAGAGCCAAGAAAAGTTTTACCTAGCGTGTCTATAGCATCCATAAAGTGAATACATTCTTCAATATCGGAATTGACAACATAACCACGGTTGGGGTCTTGTGCTTCATAATTCCAACGATGATCCATTTCGTATCCCCACGGACTAAGGCAGGGAAATATAACATAATTAAAGTTATTATCTTCATTTTTTTCTGCAAATTCTATCGAAGCAAAAATACCGCTGGGCTCATATCCGTGAACGCCACCGACAATAAGGATGGATGGTTTATCATCATCCCAGTTTTTGCTTTTTAAATAGAAGAGTGGAAACTTGTCAGGGTTATGGGAGAGTCGTCCATATTCATGGCTGGTAAAATTTTGTGATATAGACTCACCCTTAATTCTTTGTACGATATTTTTTTTATAGTCTCTTACAAGCTTTAAAGGTTTTCTCCATGCTTCAACATGTTCGGATTTCCAGCCATTAGGAAGCGTTTCATGCTGTTCTTTCAAAATCTTACGTATTTCGTCTTCTTTCATATTCAAAAAAGAACTTTCTGGAATGGTAACACCTAAAATTTCAGTCATAGTAAATCCTTGGATCGTTAAGCTACTTTTTTTGCTTTGAGGTTCAGCGCGGCTTCGAGTAGCGTTTTTGTGTAGGCTTCTTTTGGTTTTTTGAAGATGGCTTCGGCTTTCCCACTTTCAACGACTTTCCCGCGTTGCATCACGATGAGGTCATGTGCCATGGCGCGGACAACGCGAAGATCGTGGCTGATGAATAGGTACGCAAGGTTATGCTTTTCTTGTAGCTCACGCAGCAAATCAATCACTTCAACTTGGACGGAGACATCAAGGGCAGATGTTGGCTCGTCTAGGACGACAAACTTAGGGTGCAAAACCATGGCACGGGCAATCGCGATACGTTGACGTTGACCGCCAGAAAATTCGTGCGGATAACGATGGCGCGTTTCAGGATCAAGATGTACATCTTTTAAGGCGTCGATAACTTCGGTATCGCGACCATCGGCATCGAGATCAGGGCGGTGGACTTTAAGGCCTTCACCAATAATATCGGCAACGCTCATACGCGGTGATAAAGCGGAGAAGGGGTCTTGGAAAACGATTTGTAAATCAGAGCGCAGGGGCGTCATTTGTTTACGGTTAAAGGTCGATATGTCTTTATCTTCATATTGAATTTTACCCAAACCATTGAGTAGGCGAATAAGCGCGTACCCTAATGTGGA
>JALZUF010000002.1 GCA_023301785.1 Alphaproteobacteria bacterium
CGGCATCCCAGAGGAAAAATCTTTACGTGAAGGCGACATCCTTAATATTGATGTCACCGTAATTTTAAACGGCTGGCACGGTGACACATCACGTATGTTCTTTGTCGGCGATAAAATTAAAGTCATGCAGCGTAGGCTTTGTGACGTTACCTATGATTGCACCATGGCTGGAATTGAGGCGGTAAAGCCAGGCGCAAAGCTTAGTGATATCGGTATAGCGATTGAAGAGATCGCTCATGCAAACCGTTTTTCTGTTGTCCGTGATTTTTGTGGGCACGGCTTAGGACGCACGTTTCACGCTCCCCCATCTGTTGTGCATTATCACAATCCCGCAGATGATCATATAATCTTAGAGCCCGGAATGTTTTTCACCATAGAACCTATGATTAATGTAGGTACATATCAGACGACTGTCTTAAAAGATGGTTGGACAGCTATTACTAAGGACAGAAAACTCTCTGCGCAATACGAACATTCCCTCGCCGTGACTGAAGATGGTTTTGAGATTTTCACACATTCTCTTAAAGGCTTCACCAAACCGCCCTATGCCTGAACCGCTTAAAAAACCTTACATAAAACCCCATCACAGCGGTCATCGTGATCGTTTACGAGAACGTTTCTTAAACGCGCCAGACTCCCTACCCGATTACGAATTGCTAGAATTACTATTGTTTATGGCGATTCCGCGTAAAGATGTGAAACCCATCGCAAAGGCGTTAATCGAAAAATTTAATAATATTAACGGTGTTCTGAATGCGTCACTAAATGACCTACAAAGCATCCATGGCATTTCGCACAATACCGCAATTGCCATCCGCGCTATCCGCGCCGCAGGGCTTCGCCTGCTTCAACAAAATGTAATGGATCGCCCCGTCCTCAATAGTTGGCAACGCTTGATTGAATATGTTGAGGCCGCTATGGCCAACGAAACTAATGAACATTTCCGCGTTTTATTCCTCAACAAAAAGAACGAGATCATTAAAGACGAAGTTCAACAAACGGGCACCGTCGACCATACACCTGCATATCCCCGCGAGGTCATGAAACGTGCGCTTGAACTTGGCGCCACCGCCCTTATTTTGGCGCATAACCACCCAAGCGGCGACCCAACCCCCAGCCCCGCTGATGTAAGCCTCACAAAACAAATCATCAAAGCCGCCGCACCCTTTGACATCGTCATTCACGACCACCTCGTCATCAGCCGCAACGGCACACAAAGCTTTAAGAGCTTAGGCCTCATTTAACTTTAAATTACTTGACATAATAAACAAAATATCCTATAACCACCTATGTCAAAAAACACAGGGTCAGTATGGGGATGGAGCGGCGTAGCATGTACAACAGTTGCGCTAATCACTTACAACCTACTAGCCCCCTCTCAAGAAGAAGAAATTATTGACGCCGGTTATGACGCTGAAAAAACGACAGCCCTAACCTGCTATGATGAAAATGGCACAGCAATGCCAACAGAATATCCTGAAAATGTTCAATACATTAGCCAAGATCCCGTTAACGTTATCGCCAGATACCCATCCTTCTTTAATGGAACGATCAACGTCAATACACGTGAACCATCGATTTACACAAACATTGACGGGTGTACGTTTGAAACATTATTTACCTCCTCTGATTTATCAGAGATTGCCGATGCGGCGCCTATATCCTTAACTGTTTCAAACGGCAAAGGTAATATTTTAACAGACCGATTTAGCACACATGTCTTCAATAGAGATACTGGTCAATATTCAGCACTATTATTAGACCAAAATGGCGTACTTCTTAAACAGTTAGAAGTTTTTGGCTTAACCACAGCTGCAACTCAAATCACACCGTCCATTCCAATACCTGAGCAAGCACCTTAAATCATGTCAAAACAAAGCTCTGACCATTTTGGCATCTATGCCTTTGAAAAATCTGCTGGTGATGCGAATAACTGGCTGGAAAATTTGGTATATCCCAATCGTCAACATTCCTATTTAGGATTGGTCAATGAATCAAGCCATCGCGTTATTGCCGAAATGCATTTATTCTGCCGCACTAAAAATGCAGAATATCCACGTACTCGTCTCGCAAGTGCTTATTATTCCGCTGATTACTTGGCTTGCACTTTAGGCGTTCAGAAACAATTTTCAAACGTGGCCGCAAAAGTAGGACTAGGCAACTACCAGCTTTATATGCGCCCCTTTGAAAAATCCGTCGATAGCCCTGCCGATGAATTTCCATCGCGCCCCATCACGACAGGCAGAACTTATGCAGAAGCCATCGAGGAATGGGCGCAAACCTGTTATGATATGACTTTGCTTTCTGATGCGGATGTTCCTTTCATTCCAATCGGCACGGCCGCCCATCCCGCAATCAATTGTCGATCAGGCACAAAATTCGGGGAAGAACGTTTAGACGGCACATTTGAAATACTCGACCATGAGGGCAGAAATGCCCATTCAAGTGTCGGTGCTTACAGCGATTTGATGCCAGATTATCAACGCGCCGTCCAAACCGCCGCGCAAGAACAAGATAACAGTCCTGCTGAACGTACCGCCTCTTCCTCTCCTGCAGATCGTATTAAAATTTCTTCCACTCAATTCAGACGCAATCTCGGCAAAGGTTTTTATTAAGCTTCGTCTAAAAACTATTACTTCGTGCTATACTCATCCCACTGTCCGCATCGAAAAACGCGGCATGGCGTTATGAGAGACATCGTAAGCGCGGCGTAAGAATGCCCTCAAAAAGCATAGCCACATTTTCAAATATACGGCTCAAATACCCCCACCCCCTTATTTCGGTACGAACAAACTAAAGGACCTTGTTTTTACAAATGAAAACAATAGGTTACGGAAGGCATTTTTAAAAACTTTGCCTTCTCTGCTCTCCATGGTAAAAGAACTCAATCTCCTAAATTAGAGTTGCTTGATTTTTCAGTAAACGCAAGCAACGACAGGTAGTTTTTCTGCCATAGGAGCGAAGCAACACCCTGAATAAGTAAAAAGAAAGCAACTACTATGATCCCTCGTTATACTCGCAAAGAAATGGCCGATATTTTTGAACCTGAAAATCGTTTCAAAATCTGGCTAGAAATTGAAACCTTAGCGTGTGAAAAAATGGCTGAATTGGGTGTAATCCCAGAAGCCTGCCCAAAAGCCCTTCGCGAAAAAGGCGGCTTTGATGTGGCCCGTATCGACGAGATCGAAGCCGAAATCAAACATGACGTGATTGCCTTCTTAACATCTGTAGCCGAACATATTGATGACCCAGAAGCCAGCCGTTATGTGCACCAAGGCATGACCAGCTCGGACGTTGTGGACACCTGCTTTGCTCTACAACTGACTCAAGCGGCAGACATCTTGCTCGCTGATCTAGACAAAGTTTTAGCGGCCCTTAAGAAGCGTATCGAAGAACATAAAGACACGCTATGCATCGGACGTTCACACGGTATTCACGGTGAACCTACGACATTCGGTTTGAAATTGGCTGGGCATTACGCTGCTTTCAAACGAGCGAAAAAACGCCTAACAGCGGCACGTGAAGACATCGCAGTGTGCACAATCTCTGGCGCGGTTGGTACATACGCAACCGTCAGTCCAGAAGTTGAGCAATATGTAGCAGATAAATTGGGTCTTCGTCCTGAAACGGTTGCAACACAAGTTATTCCACGTGATCGTCATGCAACGTTCTTTTGTACGTTGGGTGTGATTGCCAGTTCGGTTGAAAACTTCGCTGTTGAAATTCGCCACCTTCAAAGAACGGAAGTACGCGAAGCTGAGGAATATTTCTCGAAAAACCAAAAAGGCTCCAGCGCGATGCCTCACAAACGTAACCCAATCGGCACAGAAAACCTGACCGGCTTGGCGCGCGTTGTTCGTGCAACGGTAACACCAGCTTTGGAAAACGTAGCACTTTGGCATGAACGCGATATTTCACACTCATCCGTTGAGCGTAATATCGGGCCAGATGCAACAGTCACACTCGATTTTGCCCTAAACCGTATGGCAGGCATTATTGAAAACTTATTGGTCTATCCAGACACAATGATCGAAAACCTAGAGAAAATGGGCGGTTTGGTCTTTTCTCAACGTGTTTTATTGGCTTTGACGCAAGCTGGAATTTCTCGTGAAGACGCTTATCGTATTGTTCAACGTAATGCGATGGAAGTTTGGGGAACTAAAGGCAAGACAACTTTGTTAGAGTTCCTGTTAAAGGATGAAGACGTGACGGCGAAGCTAAGCGAGAGTGATATTAAAGCCATTTTTGATTACAATGCCTATACAAGACATGTTGAATCTATTATTACTAGAGCACTAAACAGCTAAACAAACACACATAATATTTAAGGAGTTATACCCATGAAGGGCGATAAAGAAGTCATCAAACATTTGAACAATGCATTAAAAGGTGAGTTAACAGCGATTAACCAATATTTCCTACATGCCAAAATGTTGGAAGATTGGGGCGTAACAAAGCTTGCGAAACATGAAAAAGCGGAAAGCATCGAAGAGATGGTTCACGCAGAAAAAATTATTGATCGCATCTTGCTTCTTGAAGGATTACCTAATTTGCAAGACCTTGGAAAACTTCATATCGGCCAAAACGTTAAAGAAGTTATTGAATGCGACATGAAACTTGAGCAAGAAGGTATCGCAGGATATCGCGAAGGTGTTAAAGCTGCTGAAGCTGCGGGTGACTATGTAACATCTGACTTATTCAAAGCCATCTTGGCAGAGGAAGAAGTTCACTTGGATCACCAAGAAACACAACTTCAAATGATTGAAGATATGGGTATCCAAAACTTCCTTGCTCTCAATGCAGACAGTGAAGATGTTAAAGAAGGTTAAAACCTACTCGCTAACAACACTTGTTGCGCTTGGCTTTTTATCAGCCTGCGCGACAAGCCCGAAAGCTGTTTCTCCGCAAGATATGAATTGTGCGGCTTTACTACAAGAAATGAAGCTAGCAGAATCTGAAATTCTAACGGCAGAAAAAGAATTAGACCAACATATGGGCGTTCGCACTGGCGGTGTTATTTCCGCACAAGGCGGCTCAAGCAGTGGCGTTGGTGTCGGTGTTGGCGTCTCTATTGGTGCGCCGTTCAACAGCTATCGTAAAAGCCAAGCAATGCGCGATATTGAAAAATTAAGATTACGTTTTACGAACCTTCAAAATGAAGC
>JALZUF010000003.1 GCA_023301785.1 Alphaproteobacteria bacterium
ATTGTGTTGTCTTTAATAAGCGCGATCAGACCACCAAGTTGTTCCGCAGAGATAGGGGAGTCGGCAAGGCGTTTATCATCTTTGTTTAGCGCACCGAGTAATTCGTTGATCACCCAGTTTGCCGCCAATTTGGCATCATTATCATTTGCAACGGCTTCATAATATTCTGCACGTGATTTTTCAGCTATAAGAACGCTTGAATCATAAAGGCTCAGGCCGTAATCGCCCATGAAACGGTGTTTCTTTTGATCTGGTAATTCGGGCAAGGTTGCTTTGATTTCTTCGATCATGCCGTCTTTTAGAACCAATGGCAGTAAGTCTGGGCAAGGGAAGTAACGGTAATCATGCGCTTCTTCTTTTGAGCGCATAGAGCGTGTTTCCATTTTCACAGGGTCCCAAAGGCGTGTTTCTTGAACAACCTCGTTTCCTGCTTCGATATGATCAATCTGGCGTTCAACCTCGAAATCAATAGCTTGCTGTATAGCTTTGACAGAGTTTACATTTTTGATTTCGGCACGTGTCCCCAATTCATCCCCAGGCTTACGCACAGAGATATTCACATCCGCACGCATTGAACCCTCATCCATATTGCCGTCACACGTACCCAAATAACGTAAAATCATACGAATTTTAGTGATGTAGGCGGCGGCTTCATCGGGGCTGTTGATGTCAGGCTCGGAGACAATCTCCATCAATGCACAACCTGAACGGTTTAAATCAACGTAAGATTTTGTTGGGTGTTGGTCGTGAATGGATTTACCTGCATCTTGCTCCAAGTGAAGGCGCGTGATGCCAATATCTTTTGTTGTGCCATCTGGTAAGTCAATTTCAATTTTACCTTCACCAACGATAGGGTCTTCAAACTGTGAGATTTGATAACCTTGCGGCAGGTCGGCGTAGAAATAATTCTTACGGGCAAAGATAGATGTTTTGTTGATTTGTGCGTTTAAGCCCAATCCCGTACGGACAGCCTGTTCAACACAAAATTCGTTCAATACAGGCAGCATCCCAGGCATGGCGGCATCAACGAATGATACTTGCGTATTTTGTTCTGCGCCAAAATTTGTGGCTGAGCCGGAAAAAAGTTTTGATTTAGCGGTGATTTGCGCGTGGACTTCCATCCCAATCACAACTTCCCAATCGCCTGTTTCGCCTTTTACTAAATATTTGTTTTCTGCATTCGCCATTTTAAATTCCGTTTATTCTTCCTGATCTTGCTCAAAACCACCGTGGGAGGTGATTGTCGGCGAGATATGTTGGTTTTTAACACTTTCGCGGTAAATCATATATATACCGCTAAAGACTATAATCAGTGCGCCAAGTCCTGTCCAGATGTCTGGTACGCTTGAGAAGATTAAAATTCCAAATCCTGTTCCCCAAAGCAGTTGAACATAATGAAATGGAGCAACAACCGCCGTATCGGCCATGCTGAAGGCTCGGGCAGTTAGTAATCCACCAGCTGTGTGGAAAAGGGCTATTATAAAAAAGTAGACCCAACTGATGCCTGATGGAATATTGGCTTCGCCATCCCAAAAGTTCATGACACCAAAGACCTGCAGGCTAATGATGCAACCGAATAGAGAGAACGCCATAAGGGGCTCGTCTTCGCCAATTTTACGAACGAGTAAGTTTGCAATGGCAATAAGTACGGCTCCGAAGAGTACCGATAGTGCCACAATGTTTAAGGTCTCCGTCCATGGTTGAAGGACAACCATGACTCCAGCAAAGCCCATAATGATCGCGATCCATCGATGCTTATGAATTTGTTCCTTTAAAAAGAAGTAAGCCATAATCGTGGAAAAGAAAGGCGCAGCGAAAATTAATGTGTAAGTCACGCTAAGGCCTAATTTATGAAATGCATTCACGTTGATAATGAAAATACAGACACCGAGAAGCGCGCGAAAAACATGAAGCCACAATTTTTCTGTTCGTAATGTTGCTTTAATACCGCCAATAATCGGTGAGAGGACAATCAAGAACGGTAGGTAAAACATATTTAAGAAGAACGCGAGTTCAACAGGCTTGAATCCTTCGTCGGATAGAAGCTTGATAAACAAGTCGCCAATCGCAAAAAGGCTGAAGCCTAGAAGTGCATAAAGCATTCCTTTTTTGTCTTTAATATTTAATGACATCGTCCAGTACCCTAAGTGATTTTTTTGTTTTCTCGGTAGACGAGGAAGATACCACAAGCAACGATAATGAAGCCACCGATAAAGGTCGTGATGTCAGGAATTTGTTTGAACACAAAATAGCCTATTAAGCTTCCCCAAATAATTTGAGAATATTGCGTAGGCGCAACGGCAGAGCTTTCACCGACGGCAAAAGCTTTGCTGAATAGAAGGAATCCAGTGAGGTAAGCCGCGCCTGCTGGAATGAAATAAATTAGATGCTCCAAGGCAATAGGTTGCCATACGCCGGTAAGATATGTGAACGGTACGGTAATTAGAAGATTGATGGCTAAAGCAATAAAACATAAAGAGAGTAATGTTTCTTTGTCACCGAGCATACGCGTTGTGATGGCTAATCCCGCCCAGACGATAGCGGCGGCGATTGAGATGAGAGATGTGATTTGAAAGCTATCAACGCCAGGTTTTAAAACGATAATAACACCGATGAAGGCAACGGCAATCGTACACCATCGATGCCAACCAATACGTTCTTTAAAGATGAAAAAACCAATAATGGCAACCCAGAACGAACCCGATAAGATGAGTGCGTAATTTGTCGCCAAATCAACATGCTTGAGAGCTAAGATAAACAGTAACCAAAATGCTGTTCCAATTAGGCCACGATAGATTTGAAGTTTAAGTTGGCTGGTTTGATAAAGTTTTTTAAAGCCGCCAAAGAAGGGGGCTATTAAAACCAGAAGTAATGTTTCAAAGCCAATCGCAATCGTTGCGGCAAAGGTTGGTGAATAAAATTCGTATGTAGATTTAAGTGTGGCATCACCAATGTTAAAGCAAAGAAATGCAATGAGAGCCATCACAATGGCTTTGGTGTTAATATTTAAGTTTTGCATAAGGGGTAATGTTTAGAACAGGCAGCCCATAATTTGTTTTTTGGTGTAGTTCTGAAATTCAGGATCGGCTTCAAGCGCGCTCATCGGATCAGATACATTTGGATTGCGGCGTAAGATGCCAGTGAAAATTTCTTCACTATTTTGTCCTAAATGCTTTGCAATTTTATCCGCCATACAACCACATAGCTTCGTTGGATTTTTGCTAACTTTTGCTGTTTGTGGGTTTTGAACGCACGTGCTGTAGTAATGATCACGAGCAGGGTATTCCATGCACGGGGCATAGACCTTCGTCAGCATATGGTTTACGGCTGGGCGTGCAATTGTAAGATCAGAATTGTTCATATCTTGAATATCTTCTGTGGTCATGTGATCCATCATTTTTGCGGCGGTACATGAACATAAATAATCCTGACTTTCTTTGGTCAGGTTTGCAGGGCGTTCTTTTGATGCACAGGTGTTGTAATAACTTTGTGCCATATCCTTTGAAACAGCGGCGGCGTTCGCGCTAGTGACGTTGGCGATTAGAACCATTGATAAGATAAATAAAATACGCATTGCTAAATTTTCCTTTTTCTAAGGGTTTTATTATTTAAGCCGCGATCTTTCCGATGGATTGCGGTTGTGCTGTAAAATTCACTGCTTTTTCTAAAGCGTTTCCAACACGTAAAACAGTTTCTTCATCCCATGGGCGCCCGATCACCTGAAGGCCTAATGGTAATCCTTGAGCGCTTAAGCCACCAGGTACGGACATACCAGGCAATCCAGCCAATGACGCAGGAATCGTGAAAACATCATTTAAATACATTTTAACAGGATCGTCCTCGTTTTCGCCAATTGCGAACGCGGCGCTAGGCGCAGTAGGGGTTAGAAGCGCATCACATTTTTTGTAAGCTTCGGTGAAATCATTCGCTATTAAGCGTCTAACTTTTTGTGCTTTGATGTAATAAGCGTCGTAATAACCAGAGGAAAGGGCGTATGTGCCGATCATAATACGGCGGATAACTTCCTCGCCAAAACCTTCGGCGCGCGTGTTTTCGTATGTTGAATCTAGATTGTCTCCATCCACGCGCAGTCCAAATTTTACACCGTCATAGCGTGCTAAATTTGATGAAGCCTCGGCAGGGGCAATAACGTAATAGGTCGGCAGAGCGTATTTTGTATGTGGCAATGAAACATCAACAATTTCTGCACCCGCATCTTTAAGCATGGCGATACCATCATCCCAAAGTTTGGAAATTTCTTCTGGAATACCATCAATACGGTATTCTTTTGGAATACCAATTTTTAAACCTTTAACATCACCAGCCAATGCACCTGCAAAGTCAGGCACTTTCAGATCGGCACTGGTTGAATCTTTTGGATCAAAACCAGACATTGATTGTAACAGCAAGGCCGCATCTTCAACATTACGGCCAAACGCACCAGCTTGATCGAGAGATGAAGCAAAGGCAACGATACCCCAACGTGAACAGCGTCCATAAGTTGGCTTAATGCCCGCCAAACCACAAAAGGCCGCAGGTTGACGAATTGAACCACCTGTATCTGTTCCTGTTGCCGCCATGGCAATGCGTGCGGAAACAGCGGCGGCAGAGCCACCAGAAGATCCGCCCGGAACAAGATCGGCATTATTGCCGTCATTAGCTTTCCACGGGCTGATGACGTTTCCAAAATGTGATGTTGTGTTTGATGAACCCATCGCACAATCATCCATGTTAGCTTTACCAAGTGTCACTGCACCAGCGTCTAGTAATTTTTGACTGACTGTTGATTCATATTGCGGAACAAAGTTGTGAAGAATGCCACTGGCCGCTGTTGTACGAACATCTTTTGTACAAAAGATATCTTTCATCGCGATAGGGATTCCATCAAGCTCGCCAGCATTTCCTGCCGCGCGTCGCTTGTCACTCTCCGCTGCTTGCTTAAGGGCAAGCTCAGGTGTTTCAGTAATATAAGCGTTTAAGCCTTTAGAAGCCGCCATCGCATCAATGTGCGCTTGTGTGATTTCAACGGAAGTGAAATCTTTGTTTTCTAGACCTTTAAGAGCCTCGGCCATTGTCATGTTGGTTAGATCAGTCATAAATTTTAATCTTCGTGTTTTTCTGGGTGTTTAATTTCGGTTCTGCTAACGCGGTTGCCCATCGCATTTAAAATGAAAAATGAGATAACGCCTGTTAAAACAAATGCGCCTGCCAGTAGGCCGCCAAGAAATAAAGTTTCTTGATTAAAAATAAATTGGCTAGCGATGAACATAACCACAGCAGCTATAATATTAATTATAAATACGATTGGCGCGGCGTATTTTAAACTTTGGCGCGCGTCTTTGTATGTGATGTCATCTGGATTGTTAATCTGGTTCATTTTTTTATTCTCTCTTAATAATTTTCTATTCAACAACTTTTGGAACAACAAAATAGCCTTCTAAAGTTTCAGGGGCGTTTGCTAAAATTTCTTTTTGATATCCACCATCGGTAACTTCATCTGGGCGAAGGCGCAAATTGATATCAACAACACTTGCTAATGGTTCAACATTGTCTGTGTTAACTTCGGCTAATTGCTCGACAAAACCAATAATATTTGAAAGTTGAGGTACAAGAGCTTCTAATTTTTCATCACTCATTTTAATACGAGCAAGACTAGCAACTTTTGCGACATCTTTTTTTGTTAGAGACATAATGTGATTTCCTGTAATGAATTATCTGTATGTTTTACCTGTGCGCCTGACAAGACGCAAAGGTTTTTTTGATATGTGCGTTAAGAATTGTTATAAAACCAATTATGAAGATTAAATTGCTCCAAAACTGTCTTGATCGTACCCCCAAAGATTGCCGTCTTATGGGGTTGGATTTAGGTACAAAGACGATCGGTATTGCGATTAGTGACGCAGGACAATCGATTGCCACGCCTGTGGCCACCATCAAGCGAACGAAATTCAGTAAAGATATTATTGAGCTAGGCAAGTTGGTTAAAGAATATGAAATTGGTGGTTATATTATTGGCTGGCCCCTTAATATGGATGGCTCTGAAGGGGCGGGATGCGATCGTACAAGATCTTTTGCAGATGAAATGACCCGTAATCCTGAAATCTTTGGTAATAACCCCTTTATTGCTTACTTTGATGAAAGGTTATCCACACAGTCTGTTGATAACTCTATGGATAACCGTGTGGATATGAAGAGAAGTTCTAAGAGAAATGCCAAAAATAGCGGTTTAATCGATAAATTAGCAGCGCAGATCATCCTGCAATCTGCCTTAGATAGCCTAATTTAATTGACATAACGTTAATTTATCTGTATTTTAGGGGTATGTTTAATAATAAACCAATAGAACCCTCTAAGCTGCCAAATGAGTTTGAAGAACTTTTCCAGATTGATGTAAACGTCATGCGAATGCAAAATGGTGTGCTGACGGCCTTTGATACAGCTGGTGGCTCTCATGATATTGTAGGCGGTCTTCCTGATGTTAGTCGTGATGGAAAAGGGTTTAGTGTTTACGTTCCAATTAAGATAACGCCGCAGAATTTTAAAATTGCCGCTATAGATGAAAACCCATATTTAACAGTATATCTTGATGATCATGGTATTGCGGATCAGTGTGTACGTCTTGAGGGTACTTTGAATGATGCAAGTGACACAAGCTTTCTGCCAGAAGTGATTGATGAGCTTAAAGGTAAGTTGTCTCGTCACGATAACGTTGCGGTTTTTACGCCTATGGGGATCACTAATCCGCAAAACGGGCTTCCTGAAGTGCATATGACAGTGTTGGCTTTTGGGCGTCGTGAGGATGGTTTGTATGATTTAACGTACTTAAATCCTACTGGGGGAATATTCAAACAAGATGCCCTGCCGAACTTGCAGAAGATTATTGAGGGTGTAGGATTGGAAGGTAAGGTTACTTTCCATGCTAAGATTGAGTCGCAACAATACCCAGACCAGCCGAATACGTGTTTATTATGGGGTACGCGTAATGCTAGTGATTTTATCGAACATGGCGCCATTTTTAGTGGAACAGCGGAAGAGGCGTCTGATTATATTCAAGGCGACGTTGATGATTTTGCACCTTATATGAGGCAGGCGACAGCCATCGCGACTATGCAACGTGATATGGGTAGAGCGGCAAAAGTAAGAGCTTTTCAAGCGGCTTAATTATATCTGATCAATTCACCGCTGTGACGTTTCATCCAGCTTTTTCCTTTGGAATAATCCGCACTAATATCTTCGCATAAATGCCAAAACGCAGGGGAGTGATCCATGTGAACAAGGTGTGATACTTCATGACCGACCACATAATCAAAGGCGTGCATCGGCGCAAAAATAAGACGCCAAGAATAACTAAGCTTTCCATCTTGCGAGCAGCTACCCCAACGGCTAGCAGTGTCTTTAACGTCTACAGATAAGATGTCTTTATTAATCTCTGCAGCTTTTTCATGGGACAGGGCGGTCAGTTGCTCTTTTGCATACTGTAT
>JALZUF010000004.1 GCA_023301785.1 Alphaproteobacteria bacterium
TCCAAACGTTCTGATGTTTCAAACACGATACGTGTTTTGCCACTGTCGTCGCCAACGCGCATTTTTTTGATAAAGTCACCCGCCTGCACACGTGGAATTGCTTTGGATTTAGCTTTGGGTTTTGGCTTTGATTTAACTTTAGCTTTAGTCTTCGTCTCAGGAATAGGCTGAGCCATCTTAGGCATTGATTCAATTTTTGTATCGGCAAGTTTCTTTTCTATCATAGGGGCGGGCATGGATTGTTCTTTTACCAAGGCATCATATTTCCCTTTGTTAATCAGCTCTTCTAATTGGAAGGTGAGGGCATCAAGCTCGCTTTCGATACCAATAAGTTTGGTGATAGAAGGACTCATTTTGTTTAAGGTGCTAGCGATTTTTTGAACGCTGGTTTCAAGACGTTTAAATCGATCTTCGGGCGTTTTAATGTCTTGAGCAAAGAGTTGATCTGTCTTCAAAGTTTTTTCTGCGGCCATCTCGTTATTTAGGGCAACTGGGTTTACTGAGAAGCTCGCATCGTTTTGGGCAACCGTATTTTGAATAGGTTGAGCTTCTGCAACGTCGCGTACTTTTTCAATGGAGATTGCATCAGCAGGGTTGGCGCGGGCAAACGGGGGTTTATCAACGGGGGATTTGACGTTATCAACTTTGAAATCTGGGTATAGTTTTTTGTTGATATAGTCGCACGCTGTTATGCTGGTGGAACCCAAGCATATGAAAACTAACATCCATAGTTTGTTTAGCCTCTGCCTTATGGATGAAGGCAAAGGTGTGCGTCCGATCATGAAAATCGCCCTTTGATATAAGATATTTGCCCGAATAGACAAACTAACCCACCCATATTATTGGGTGATTTGCTGAATCTGTCAAATCTTACAGTGGATTAACTTGGAATATTATTACGGTGTGACGGTGACGCTAAAAGTACCATCAAATGTTCCATCTACGTATGTTGAGCCATCGCCATTACTTGACATGGTCGCACCAATCTCAAATGTGGCTTCTCCACTGGCATCTGTCGTAACAACGGAGGGGCGTGTAAAGCCAGTTGACATAGAAAAGTTAGGTCCAGCGCAACAATCTGTCATATTCGTTGTGCCTATTGTTACAGTTAAAGTCGTCAATGCGGGGTAGCCAGTGACGGTAACCTCGCCAAATTCCGGTGTTGTAAAGAAAATATATTCTGGATCGGCGGTGTAAGAGCCGCCAGCATTGAAGGCGATTGTGCGCGGTGTTGCATTATCTGCGATCACAAAGGTGCCAAAATCGAGAGGTTGGTCAATCGTTACAGTTTGGGCGTTTGCAGGAAGTGCAAATAAAATAAGTATAAAAGTGAGGTATAAGTTAACGTTGAAGTATAATTTCATCGAGAATCTTTCCTTCGTCAACACCATCGCGATATCTAATAATTACACTACCTGCCCCTTGTGGATATTCGCTAAGTGGGATGGTGAATTGTCGTTTATCTATTTCTGTAAAAACATTTGCATTCTTGATAGTTCCAATTTTCTTTGGAGTTGCTTTGTTTGAGCTCCAGAAAACTTCAAGCTTACCAATAGCGCTTTGATTGCCGCTGCGTAAGACATCAACACGAAGTTCTGGGCGGTTACGCTCTGTTTCTGATGGTGCAACTAAGTTCGCATTTTCAAGTTTGGCCGCGCCTTCTGTTTTGCCATGACGCACAACAACAGGAATAACAATGCCAGTATTCATAAGCATTTGGACGCGACTATTTGAATTTTCACCCGCTTTTTTTCTCTCGTCATCTGTAGCAAAGCGAAGTGCCTTAACATGAAAGCGATACTCGCCTTCTGGTAGGTTTGCACTTTTTCGAAGGGATAAACGTACTTTTTGACGCCCGTTTGGTTCTAAAGAGAATTGACGCGGAGAAAAACGAACGATTTCATTTGGATCAAAGTCGGGGTTCAGCGGTTCTTTTAATTCAGTGTAAATACCTTTGTTATTTTGTTTGTAATTCAAAAGTTCTATTCTGAATGTACCTGGTTTATTGAAAAGATTAAGTACAGTAAACTCACTACCGCGTTCCCTTGATTCAATTACAATTTTTTGTGGAACTATATCAATTCTTGCGAATGATGGTGAGGAGAAGAGCGGTGCTATTGTCAGAATTAGTAAAAATAGTAAATTTTTCATGGCTTATAAATCTTTTAAAAATATTTTGATATCGAACTTTAGCATAAATACGCTATATTTCGAACATAAAAAATCCCCGCTTTTTTTACAAAAGCGAGGATAAATAAATAGTTTATAAATGATTAGTAACTAAATACTACGTCGTAGGTACCAGCATACGTGTTGTCCGTATATGGAGCAGCGGTAGCTGTTGTTGTCGTAATAGTTGCACCAACATCAAGAGTGTTTGTACCGCCACCAAAAGCAGAGGTAAAAGTTTCTGCGAAAGGTGTCCCAATAACTTGAGCGGCTGATGCCCCTCCGTTCCAACTTGTAGTGAAGCTGTCTAGGACAAATGATTCTGCACCTGCTACTGGATCAATTACGTTGTTAATTGTAATGTTAATAGCTGAGCCATCGGCACCGTCTGCAACTGTTACTTGACCTGCAGATGCTGCTGTGTCATCGATTACAGCAGTATTAGCTGGGGCGGCTGTTCTGTTAACTGTGACGCCTCCTAATGTATCTACTGTTACAGTCGCAGTTTCTACTGTGTCAGCAACGGCAGCGATTGTACCAAAGTTAAGTTGAAATGGTGTTGCAAGTGTCAGCGTATTTTGTACAACCGCAGTTGCAGTCATGTTCGCCGTTTGAGCATTTGCCGTGGCAGTATATGCCCCCATTGTTAATGCACACGCCATTAATAAGACGCGCTTTGATTTCATAATACCCTTCATGTTAGGACTTCCTTCCTTAATAATTTTGATTAAAGCAATACTTTGCTTCAAATTTTGACAGTTACTACCCCAGTAACTATTGCATATATTATCACACAAATTTTGTTAAAGCATTATTAATTTAGATAAAGTTTTATCTTTTATTTTTTATTTTTTATTTCTCATCAAAAATCATAGGAATTAAATTGTGCCTAAGCGCGTTATAATATATGGTATGTATATACTATAAATCCAAGTTTTTATACGGCTTTTGGCATATCTGTCACTTAACGTTAAAACCATTCAATGTGAAATTTATTTATGAAAAAAATACTTTCTAAATCTTCATGTTTTATTAATACGATCGTACTTATGAGTGCGGTTGTATGCTTTTCGTCTAAAGTCTTTGCGCAAGATGCCGTGATAAATGATTTGCCAGTTGATTTAAAAAAACCGTTTGAAGATATTATCCAAGAAAATACCAACGAGAAAATATCTGAAACCACAACATTAAGTACAATTCCTGATGGCGGCACATTATTATTACGACCAAAAGTCGGCGCACTTATATATGAGTATGATATTTATGCGCTTAATAAAAATGACTCACTTTACTATTCTTTAACGGATGTTATTGATATTTTTGAACTGGCTATCAAATATGATGATAAGTTGGGCAAAGGAAGTGGTTGGTTCTTACGCGAAGATTGGTTAATAAATATTGATCTTCCCAACAACCAAGTCGTTGCGAATGACAAAACATTCAATGTCGCCGCGCAAGATGTTGTTAAACAAGATGACATTTATTTCATCCGTCAAGACGCGCTTTCTGAATGGTTGGATATTCAATTTTCTCCTGATATACCACAACAATATTTAGAGCTAACGAGTGCTTACCCTTTGCCAGGTGTTGCGCGGTACTACAGGCAATCAAAGCAAAAAGGTAACCGATTTGCCGACAATTATGCTGTGTTGCCACGTGAAGATATTAAATATGAATGGTTTGATTTAAACACAGCCAATATCCGCACAGGCAGTCAGTACATAAGACGTGACAATACGGAGAGTAATATATTCCATCGTATCTCTGCCGCGTTCCAAGGTCAGTTTTTAAAACATGAAGCCTACGCGCAAGCCAGTGGTGATAGTCGTAACAAGCTTAGCTCTGTCATTGCGTATCTGGCTAAAAAAGATGAAGACCCTGTTTTGTTGGGGCCATTGAAGGCACGCCAATATAAAATTGGTGATACTGGTGTTACAGACTTACCGTTAACGGGTGATGCACGGCAAGAGTTAGGTTTTCGTGTCAGTAACAGCAGCTTAGATAACGCGCAGTTTCAAACGACAGACATTAACGGAAATGCTTTGCCGGGATGGGATGTTGAGCTTTATCGTCAGGGAATTTTGGTGGATACACAGCTTATTGCCAATGACGGATATTACGAATTTTCAAACGTTCAATTATTTGGTGGGAATAATGAGTTTGAGTTGTTTTTCTATGGCCCGCAAGGTGAGATTAGACAGCGAGAAGTCAATGTACCTGTCACGCCCGCTTTATTGTCCGCGCAAAATAATACGTATGATGTATCAGTATCTTTAAATGAAACGCGCACGTTCCAAAAAATTAAACAAGATGATCCTGACCGCGAGAAGCCACATTTTGCGGCACGTTATAATAAAGTCATTGGGGACGCGTTGGCTTATGTTGGGGTACGTAACCGTGATGTTGAAAGCACAAACAAAACCTTTGGTGGTTTAGGATTCACGAAGCTTATTAAAAACACGATCATTGATGCCAATGTTGGTATTGATGATGAAGCCAATATGGCGAGTAAAGTTGGCTTGCGTCAAAATATCAAAAAATGGAATTTGTTTTTAAATGCTTTGGTGCAGGACGAAGATTATATCCCTGACGAAAAAACAAATGTAAAAACTTTGCTTTTAACAGGCGGTGTGCAAAAAAACTTTTTACCAGTCCGCGGCGTACGTGCCAGTTTGTTTGGTAATGGAGAATATAGCCAAGCCTCTAATGACCTTGATTTCTATTCAGCGCGTCTAGGAGCGAGCTTGCAAAAAAATAGATATAATGTGAGCAACAATATTCTGTATCAAAGCCAAGAGCAAAACTTTGCTGATAGAAATGATACAATAGATAATGACCTGTCATTGCGTGGAAACTTTAGTAAGTTTTTTGTCCGTGGCGGTATTAACTTTAACATTGAGCCGCTCAAGCAAGTAGACCGCGTCTATACGCAAGTGAATTATTATCCAAAACAAAATATGTCTTATGACTTTCAATTACGTCATCAACCATTGCGTGATTTCACAGAGGCACGTTTGGGTCTGAACTACGTGAATGATTATGTACGGGCATCGCCTTACATTGAGGTGGATTCTGATCGTGAGCTTTTGATAGGTGTTAACATCAATACAAACCTGATTGATGTGCCGTATCAAAGGGCGCCAATCTTAACCAGTGACCGTACGTTGGGCACGGGGCTGGTCTCCTCATTTGTATATCATGACAAAAATGGTAATAAGATTTTTGATGAAGGTGATGAGGCATTGCCTGATGTGACCGTGAAAAGTGTTAATGTAAGACGCCGCGCCGATACCAATGAAAATGGATATTCTCTTATTAATAACTTACCAACGCACCGTGCTACGGATATTGAGTTAGATAATGATACACTGCCTGATCCTTATATGATTGCGGGTTTCAAAGGCGCTTCTGTTTTTGCCGATGCGGGTGAGATTGTGGAGTTAGATTTCCCTGTTCATCTTTCTGGTGAGATTGATGGAACGATTTCAGTTAAGGATCAAAAGGGTGAGACCAATGTAATGCGCCGCGCCGATGTCATGTTATATCCTTTAAGCAAAGACACGGAAGAAGATCCGATTGAAGTCAACGCAGCCTTTGATGGTTTTTATGTTGCCTCACAAGTGCCGCCAGGGAAGTATTTGATGGCTGTTAGCAATGATACCACCAAAAGTGCTAGAGCAGGTGCAGCTGTACCGCGTGTGGTTGATATAGGCTATGATGGTGATGTTTTATATGGCTATAATTTTGAGTTAGATAAAAGAACGGCAACTGTTCCCGTGAATGTTGTT
Organism: Alphaproteobacteria bacterium; assembly: GCA_023301785.1. Classification (GTDB taxonomy): domain Bacteria; phylum Pseudomonadota; class Alphaproteobacteria; order Micavibrionales; family Micavibrionaceae. The sequence goes on from JALZUF010000004.1 coordinate 5,958, forward strand.
TATGATATGAATCCATCCGATCAGGTTATTTATGCGTTAAAGGCCAGTGCCAATACGAAGACCAAGTTGTTGTCTTTAATGGGCAGTATGAAAAAGCGTGTCAGTACCACGGATTATTTTGCAGATTTAACGCCATTAAAGGCTGATGGGCTATATAAAATGGCCTCTAACGATTTGGAAACGACGTATAATCGATGCCAAGAGATGGCGAAGAACGCGATCCCCTGCCAATTACAGGTCTTAGCACCGCAGGGGCAGAGCGCGGAACCAAATATCAAAACAGCGCAAAATTTCCAAACATCATTGCGCTGATTGAGTTCAACGCATAAACTGTCCTTCTTGGATTAAACCATCATAATAATAACGAAACATAGATTATAAAATGTGCGGTATAGCAGGGTTTTTCCCTCCATCAGGTAGGTATAGTAGCGATGAGGCCTCAAACATTGCGCAAGCGATGGAAGGCGCGATTGAACATCGTGGCCCCGATAGCGGTGATATCTGGCAAGATGAAAGTGGTTTAGTGCTTATTCATCGTCGTTTGGCGATCATTGATCTGAGTGCTGATGGAGCCCAGCCTATGGCTTCACCCTCAAAGCGTTACCGTATTACCTTTAATGGTGAAATTTATAATTATCTTGATCTGCGTCATGATTTAGAACGTGTTGGAGTACGCTTCAAAGGTGGTTCTGATACCGAAGTCATGTTGGCCGCGTTTGATATGTGGGGTATTGAAGAAACCTTGTCGCGCCTCAATGGTATGTTTGCTTTCGCGCTCTATGACGCGCAAGAAAATTATATGCATTTTGTGCGGGATCGTTTTGGTAAGAAGCCCCTTTATGTGGGGTGGGTTGATGGATCGCTTGTTTTTGCTTCTGAATTAAAATCGTTTCATAAATTCCCCAATTTTGCGCGTGATATAAATAAAGATGCGTTAGCAGTTTATATGAAATATGGATATGTGCATGCGCCATACTCTATTTTTGATGGTGTATGGCAAGTTTTGCCGTCATCACTCTTATCTTTAGATTTATCAAACTTGAATGATAATAAAAATTTGGCAACCAAGATGAAAACTTATTGGTCGCTTAAAGGCGTAGCAGAAAAAGGGTTAGAAAATCCTATTCGTAAATCAGAAAAAATCTTGATTGAAGAATTTGAAACAAAGCTGGAATTAGCGGTGGCCAAGCGTATGATATCAGATGTACCGCTAGGGGCGTTCTTATCTGGTGGCATTGACTCTTCGGCGATCGTCGCGCTCATGCAACGCCAATCTACGGATCAAATAAAAACGTTTACAGCAGGCTTTGAACAAGAAGGTTTTAACGAAGCTGAACACGCAAAAGCTATTGCCAATCATTTACGCACCGATCATCAAGAGTTTTATTGTAGTGATAAAGATGCGCTGAATGTCGTGTCACAGTTGCCAGTAATGTATGACGAGCCGTTCGCAGATTCATCACAAATTCCAACATATCTGATTTCGAAATTAGCACGCGAGCAAGCGACAGTTGTTCTGACGGGCGATGGTGGTGATGAGATTTTAGGGGGATATGATCGTCATACGAAAATTCCACCATTATGGTCACGGTGTGAAAAGGTTCCGCACGTTATACGCGCAGGGGTTTGTAAAATTTTAAATATTGCACCTGCTAGTCTTTATGGTTTGATGCGTTCAAATAACCCGCATTTTGGGGCGCAAGTAAAACGCGCACTATCTTTGATGGGATTAAAAGATGAGCGTGCTGTATATGACGCGCTGGTGAGCGGATGGATGAATGGTGATAAGGCTGTTTTAGGCGCATCCTTACCGTCATTGCCACTTCATGATGATAAGCTATGGCCGCAAGGGTTAGATTTTGCCAACCAAATGATCTTTGGTGATACGTTATCGTATCGTCCCAATGACTTGATGGTGAAGACGGATCGCGCGAGTATGGCGGTGGCGCTGGAGGCGCGAGCGCCCTTAATGGATTATGAATTGGCGGAATATAGCTGGCGTTTACCGGCACCCATGAAAATACGCGGTGGCAAGGGCAAATGGATTTTGCGTGAAGTGTTGAAGAAGCACGTTCCAGAAGAGTTGTATGATCGACCTAAAATGGGATTCTCGGTGCCGCTGAATGGGTGGCTTCGTGGGCCGTTAAAGGAATGGGCAGAGGAATTATTAGAGCCACACCATATTGCCAGTCAGGGATTATTAGATAATAATATGGTGCAAGCGCAATGGCAGGCTTTCAAAGCCAGTGATGACCGTGTCAGTGCGCCCAAAGATATTTGGACAATTCTGATGTTCCAAGCATGGCATAAAGAATGGATGGGGTAAGTATGAAAATAGCAATCACAGGTGGATCGGGTTTTATTGCAACGCGCCTTATTCAAGAGTTGCGTGCCGATGGGCATGACATTGAAATCATAGATATCGCCCACGCAAAACCGATTGATATTATGGATCAAGAAAATTTAGATAAAGCCTTGGCTGGTTGTGATGCGGTTTATCACTTAGCGGCGGAGCACCGTGATGATGTCTTCCCACGTCAGAAATATTATGATGTGAATGGGCAAGGGACACAAAATGTTTTGAACGCCGCAACGAAAAATAATATCAAAAAAGTAATCTTCACCAGCACGGTCGCGGTTTACCCCTTAAACAGTAAATATGCGGATGAAAATACGGCGGCTGAACCGTTTAATGATTACGGAAAAAGTAAGCTGGAAGCGGAGAAGCATATCAAAGCGTGGGCAGCACAATCATCAAATAACTGTGCGACAATTATACGTCCCGTTGTTGTGTTTGGTGAAAATAATCGCGGTAATGTGTACAATCTTATACATCAAATCACCAATGGTAAATTTGTGATGATCGGATCGGGTCAGAATAAGAAATCAATGGCTTATGTTGGTAACATTGCAGTATTTTTAAAATCCCGACTTAGCGCGCAAGAAAATTTAGAAATTTTCAATTACGCAGATAAGCCAGATTTTATGACGCAGGAATTAACGGATGTTATTTATCACGCATTGCATCGCCGCAAGCCGAAAATAAATATTCCGTATACTGTAGGAATTTTAGCAGGTTATACGTTTGATGCGCTCGCAAAAATAACACGCCGCACATTTCCAATCAGTGCAATACGCGTACAAAAATTTTGCGCGGATACAACGGTGAATGCAAGCAAGGCACATGATACGGAATTTAAACCTAAATATAATTTAGGCGAAGGTGTAGAGCGTATGGTGGAACATGATTTTAAAGAGCACGTACAATCATCATGAGTATGCAGAAAAAAAATACAAAATTTTTAATGATCATTAATGATCTGGCATGGTTTTGGTCGCATCGTTTACCGTTGGCAAAAGAAATCCAAAAAAAAGGTTGGGATCTACAAGTTGTAGCGCACCGCGCACATAAGGATGAGGGTTTAAAAGACATTGGCGTTAAGGGCATTGGCTTGCCACCGCTTGGGCGGTCGTTGAACCCGATACCACAATTAAAATTGATGGCGGCGATGCGCGATATTATTGCGCGGGAACAGCCTGACATTATCCACGGCATCACAATACGCTATGCGTTTTATTTGGGTATAGTCACGCGGCTCATGCGCTATAAACCTGTGACGTTTACCGTGGCGGGATTGGGCAGTCTTTATACAGATCCCAGTAAGAAAATGCACTACATCCGTAAAGTTGTTTTACCTATCATGCGCTTTGCTTTTGGTGGTAAGGGAAAACGTATCATTTTTCAAAACCCTGATGATCGTCAGGCAATGATAGATACGAGCATTGTTACGGCAGAAAATACGGCGCTCATTCGTGGATCGGGCGTTGACCTAAAAGAATTCCCTTATGTGCCTTACGCAGAATCAAAAGAAGAGCCGATTATTTTATTTACCTCGCGTTTGTTACGCGAAAAAGGGATTACGGATTTTATTGAAGCTGCACGCATTTTGAAAAAACAAAAGATTAAAGCACGCTTTGTGGTGGCAGGAAATATTGACCCAAACAATGCACGTTCTTTAAGTCGTTCCGAAATTCAGGCCCCTCATGATGCAGGGATCATTGAATGGAAAGGGCATGTTGATGATATGCCTGAAATGCTGAAATCATCCTACGCGGTGGTGTTACCGTCTTATTATGGCGAAGGCGTGCCGAAGGTCTTGCTTGAGGCGGCCGCAATAGGACGCCCCATTATTACTTGCAATGCACCAGGGTGCCGCGAAGCGGTGACGCATAATGAAAATGGATATTTGGTTGCGCCGCAATCACCAACAAAACTGGCCGAAGCCATCAAGCGTTTATTAGAAGATCCAGAAAAATCATCTGCTTTTGGCAAGGCTGGACGCAAGCGTGTCGAAGATGATTTTCATGTAGATCATGTGAATGCCCAGACAATGGCAGTGTATGAAAAACTATTACTTGACAAATAAGATCGCTTTCTTCATGTTATGTAAAAATAAATGGAGTTTCAAATGACAAAACCAAATCCAACTAATCCTGAAACAAATTTTTGGCGTGAAGTCGAGATTATGCAACCTTCTGATGAAAGGGGCCGCTTAGGTAAGGCGGCTGTGTTAACTCTTGGTTTCGGTGTGAATGCAGGTTACTTAGCCAAAGCGGCTGTTGAGTTTTGGGGTGGTCACCTTAAAAAAAGCCTTCAAAGTAAGGGGCCAGAGAGCCGTCCTTAACGCTTTTAAAAAGTCTGGTTATTACGCCTGAATTTCTTTATAACCACCTCTATGGACGATGAAAACAACTATCAGACACGTCGCACTTTTGCGATTATCTCTCACCCCGATGCGGGTAAGACGACCCTAACAGAGAAGCTGTTGCTTTTTGGGGGCGCGATCCATTTGGCTGGTGATGTGAAGGCCAAGGGAAACCGCCGTCGCGCCCATTCAGACTGGATGAAGATTGAGCAAGCGCGTGGGATTTCTGTGACGACCTCTGTGATGACGTTTGAATATGAGAACGTCACGTTCAATTTGCTTGATACACCTGGACACGAAGATTTTTCGGATGATACATACCGCACATTAACCGCCGTTGATAGCGCGGTAATGGTGATTGATGCCGCCAAAGGGATCGAGGCACAGACACGTAAATTATTTGAGGTCTGTCGTTTGCGTGATGTCCCGATTACAACATTCGTCAACAAAATGGATCGTGAAACGCGTGACCCATTTGAGTTATTAGATGAAGTCAATGAAGTGCTGGCGCTTGATACCACACCTATGACGTGGCCTGTTGGTATGGGTAAGCAATTTAAAGGGTGCTACGATTTAGTACGTGACCAAATGATTTTATTTGAAGGCACGTCCAAACGCGGCGGTATCCCAGATATTCTGCCCTGCCAAGGTGTTGATGACCCCAAATTAGGGGACGCGCTGGGTGCGGAGCTTCATGCGAAGTTAAAAGAAGACATCGAAATGGTGAAAGGACTTTGTCCGCCATTTGATTTAGAAAGCTATAACGAAGGCCATTTAAGCCCCGTTTATTTTGGATCGGCGTTAAAAGATTTTGGCGTTAAAGATTTACTTGATGGCCTTAAAGAATTTGCGCCCGTACCGCGTTCTCAAGAAACGGAAAGCCGTGAAGTGAAACCAGATGAAGATAAGGTCTCTGGTTTTGTATTTAAAGTGCAAGCAAACATGGACCCAAAACACCGTGACCGTGTGGCATTTATGCGTATTTGTTCAGGCACGTTTAAGCGCGGGATGAAATTGCTTAATACCGCTTCTAGTAAAACACTTACAATATCAAACCCAATTTTCTTTTTCAGCCAAGGCCGAGAGCTAGCCGATGATGCGGTGGCAGGTGATATCATTGGTATTCCAAACCATGGAACCATTCGTGTGGGTGATACATTAAGCGAAGGTGAGAGTATCATGTTTACTGGTATTCCAGACTTCGCCCCAGAGATTTTACGCCGCGTGCGCTTGGGCGATCCACTGAAGGCGAAGCATTTGCAACGTGCGCTGGAAAGCTTAGCCGAAGAAGGTGTGACGCAAGTCTTCCGCCCTATGTTGGGTAGTGATTGGATTGTCGGTGTTGTCGGAACGTTACAGTTAGACGTTTTGAAGGACCGTTTGAAATATGAATATAATTTAGAAGTAGATTTTGAGAATACGCAATATATTACGGCGCGCTGGGTTAGTGCTCATGGTGATAAAGCAAATGATAACCTCAAGAAATTCATTGATTCAAACCGCGCGTCTTTAGGTGAGGATCGTGATAAGACTCCGGTTTATCTGGCACGTAATGCATGGGATTTAGACCGTGCACAAAGCGATTATAAAGAAATAAAATTCAGCGAAGTGCGTGAACGCGGCCGTTAATAATGTGGCGGCTTATTCGCGGCGGCTTCATCGCTAACGCTTTGGTGATCTTCACCGCCTAAATCCTGCATTGTGTTTTCAAGTTTATCTAATTTAATCTTCACATATTTCTTAAGCGTGTCAATTTCTTGACCGTGGGCGGCAATAACATCGTTTAGTTCTTCAATTTCCTTCGCTTGATGTGCGATCAAAACTTCTAAATCATTGATTTTATTATTATCTTGTACCATTGAAATAAAGCCGTCCTTTGCGTAAAGTCATTGTGACTTAAACTTATAAGGAATATCAGATGCGTTGGCAACATAGACGACGAAGCAGCAATATAGAAGACAGACAACGCGCAGGCGGTAAAGCTGTCGCTGGGGGTGGCGGTATGTTTCTTGTCATGGCGCTGGTTGTGTTTTTATTAGGGGGCGACCCATCTTCGCTTATTGGCGAGGGGCTTGAACGGACGGTATCAGGTCATATGCAAGGTCAATCACAGTTGTCTGAAGAAGAAACCAAAGAGTTGGCGGAGTTTACATCGGTTGTGCTCGCCAGCACGGAAGATGTCTGGCGTGAGATATACGCGCAAAATGGTGGTGTTTATAAGGAGCCTAAATTGGTGTTGTTTACTGGCGTGGTAAATTCATCTTGTGGACGTGCTGGATCGGCAACAGGGCCATTTTATTGTCCGCCAGATCAAAGTATTTATATTGATCTTAGTTTCTATAAGGATCTTAAAAGTAAATTAAAGGCACCCGGTGATTTTGCACAAGCTTATGTGATTGCCCACGAAGTCGGCCACCATATTCAAAATATGACTGGGGTTATTCCAGAGGTAACAAAGGCTAAACGCCGTACATCAAAAAAACGTGCGAATGCGTTGCAAGTTCGCGTCGAGCTTCAAGCGGATTGCTATGCTGGTGTGTGGGCACGTAAAGTGAAAGAGAACTATAATATGATCGAAGCGGGCGATATTGATGAAGCCTTAAATGCGGCCAGTCAGATTGGTGATGATCGTTTGCAAAAGCAATCACGAGGTTACGTTGTACCAGATTCCTTTACACACGGATCGTCAGCTCAGCG
>JALZUF010000005.1 GCA_023301785.1 Alphaproteobacteria bacterium
TAAAGGCGAACGCGTGATAATTGAACCATACCCATTAGATGATGTTGAATTTTGGCAAACAGCAACGCCAGAAAATACCGCACACGTCATCATCGATGTACAGCCTCTATTCTGTCAAAAAGCAGGTAAAGACCATCCATGCCTTTTTACATTTGGCAGTGACCACACTGAAGCAATTTCTCGAAATATCGTGCTGGCCAAGTCACGCTTAACACCTCTTTGTAATAAAACATTTATTGTTTTCTTAGACTCAGAAGGCTACGGCCTTGAAAAGGCTTGCGGTGGCCTATATTTAATCACGCAAGATCTAAATGATATTTCTATTAGAAAAGATGATGATGATGTATTTGAAAGCGATGTGCCATGTGACATTTTAGAAGCCACCTTAAACGCAAATGGTATTACACATCTTTTAATATCAGGTTTTAACGCCAGTGCCTGCGTCAGAGATTCTGTAGAATCTGCCATCAGTAAAAATTACAAAACAGCACTTATGGTTGATTGTGTTGGAGAAGATAGTGGCGACCACACAAATCTAAATAAATATTTTGCTTCAATGTCCAAAAGCGGTGCGTACATGACAAATGTTGATCGTGCCTCCGAACGCCTTGAAGCCATCGTACAACAGCGCCACGAGCTAGCTCAGTCAGCACCTCTCGCGAAGTGTGGATAATTGCAATGACTGAACCTGAAGACAAGCAAGCCGCCTTAAAAAAATTCTTCGCTGATGCCCATGATGCTTCCTCCATCGCATTGATGATCATCGACCCACAAAAATATTATTGTCATTTCACCCATGATTGCTTGGGAACAGAGCATACTGAAGACATTGCAGAAAACATTCTATCTTTAGTAACTGATTTCAAACAAGCGGATGATATTCTTCGTCTGGGCGTTTACATGGATTATCTTGGGCATAATGCAGTAGGCCCCCAAAAAGCGAACAGAGGATTTTATCGTGTAAAACCTGAAGATTTTCACGTACTGCACCAAAAGTCAGTTCCTAATGCTTTTTATGATATACCTGACGTTAATGACGATCAAACTCTTGAGGATCGTTTAAAAAAACATGGCATCACCCATGCTATCGTAGCAGGTTACTTTACAAATCTGTGCGTTAAAAAGACTGTAATAGACGGCCTTGAAAAAGGATTTAATTTTGCTGTTGTTGAGGATTGCTGTAGCAATAAAAATGCTCCAGACCCAACACATCATGGCATTACCGAAATGCAAAAAGCTGGTGCCATCATCACAGATGCCGCGTCCCTAAAACCTTATATACGATAGATACATAAGGCCTACGTGTTCACTAAAGCCATAGATTTAGTATTCGTCATGGAAGGCGGTAAAATTAATTGCGGCTTACTCTGTTCCAACAATTTCGCTGCCTCACTAATAACGCTCATAACCGAAATAGCCACGGGTTGCACCATCTCAACAATTTCTTTTGCAGGTATACCTTTTATGCTTGCTACCATATTGCCAGCATACTTCTTTTCAACGCGGTCAATTTCTAATCTCATAGCGTCCAGCTCGGCATTCGCATATCGCAATGATTGATCAATGGCATGCATCATAACTTGTTTTAATAACGCTGGCCTATTTTCTGTTGGTGCGTTACGTAATGATTTAAACAACTCTTGCGCTTGCTCCTCTTTTAACGCACCACCAATATCCTCTGAACAGACCATTAAATCTTCATACGATAATTTTTCGGCCTCGATTAACGTTTCAACACTTTCTTGATATCCGCTGGCTGGGCCTTGAACTTGCTCTAAGAATTCCGTCACCGTTGAGCGGGGGCGACCGATTGAATCCGCGAACACATCTTGCAATCCTGCTACATCAGGTAACGCCAACTCCGATTGCATATCCAAAAACATTAATGTGGCTTCTAATTCAATCATCTGCTGGCTTCGTTGCAATGTTAAATCCGCACTTTTTTGGATATACAAATCTATGTAGGCCCCCCAAGATTGCTGCTTGCCCTCGCCTGGCAATATACCACCATAAAATTCATAATCATCATCTGTCGCGTCATCAGATTCTTGAACAACGCGCGTAAAACTCGCAAACTTTTCAACAACGGCTGTTAAATCATTCTGCATTTGGTCGTAACTATACATGGCGACAAGACTTTCCTTATTAATTTACGCTCCATAAACTACACTTTTTATATTATTATGTCAAATATTACCTTCTAATTTAATTCCTAAAATACAGACAAAACACTTGGTTTTAGGCGTATCTCGCGCTAAAACGGACACATCATGGAATTAGTACATAGCGACAACGAGCCTGAAAGCATGGCAAAAAATCAAGGTGACACACCAACGCCCCTCCTCGATCAGGTCAATATTCCTGCCGATATGAAGGGCTTTGATGATGCTCAACTGCGCCAACTGGCGGACGAGCTTCGCTTGGCGACCATTGATGCTGTCTCCAAAACAGGCGGACATCTGGGCGCTGGCTTAGGCGTTGTTGAGCTGACCACCGCTATTCATGCCGTGTTTGATACCCCTGAGGACAAACTGATCTGGGATGTGGGTCATCAATGCTACCCCCATAAAATCCTTACGGGTCGCCGCGGCGAAATTGAAACTTTGCGTAAAGGCGATGGCCTGTCTGGTTTTACCAAACGTGCCGAGAGTGAGTACGATCCCTTCGGCGCCGCCCACAGCTCCACCAGCATTTCCGCTGG
>JALZUF010000006.1 GCA_023301785.1 Alphaproteobacteria bacterium
AGCTCGACGAACAAAAAAGCGCAAGAAGCTGGCTTTGAAACAATGGATGTTACCGAAGCTGCGAAATGGGCTGATGTCATGATGATGGCGACGCCAGATGAATTACAAAGTGATATCTACTATGATCACTTGCATGAAAATATGAAAGAAGGCGCGGCGCTTATGTTTGCCCACGGCCTGAACATTCACTTTAGCCTGATTGAGCCACGTGCCGACCTTGATATTTTAATGGTTGCACCGAAAGGCCCAGGACATACTGTACGCGGCGAATACCAAAAAGGTGGCGGTGTGCCATGTCTGATTGCAGTTGAACAAGACGCAACAGGAAACGCACAAGATGTTGGTTTGTCTTATGCTTCTGCTATTGGTGGTGGTCGTTCAGGTATCATTGAAACAACATTCCGTGAAGAATGCGAAACTGACCTGTTCGGCGAGCAAGTTGTTTTATGTGGCGGTCTATGTGAGTTGATCAAAAACGGTTTTGAAACATTGGTTGAAGCGGGTTATGCCCCTGAGATGGCTTACTTTGAATGTATGCACGAAGTAAAATTGATCGTTGATCTTCTATATGAAGGTGGTATGGCGAATATGCGTTACTCAATCTCAAATACAGCCGAGTACGGTGACTATGTAACTGGTCCACGTATTGTAACAGATGAAACAAAAGCAGAAATGAAGCGCGTTCTTGCAGACATTCAATCTGGACGTTTCGTACGTGACTGGATGCAAGAATGTAAAGCGGGTCAGCCTAGCTTTAAAGCAACACGTCGTAACAACGCAGAGCATGAAATTGAAGAAGTTGGCGAACGTCTTCGTTCAATGATGCCATGGATCGGTAAAAACCAGTTGGTTGATAAAGCGAAAAACTAATATTGAGTACGCAACCGAAAAATAATTCTAAAGAAGGCGACTCTTACCAGTCGCCTTCTTCTCGTTTTGGTCAAAACAAGCTGCTTGGTATTAGTCTCTTTTTGATTGCTGTTTCTGCGATTGCCTTTGCCAATATTGCCGCTAAATGGTTGAGCACAGACCATCACCCTGTTGATATATTATTTTACCGAAATTTAACCGCCCTTATTATTACAGCGCTATATATCAAGATTACACATGGTAATTATAAGATTTTAAAAACTAAACGTCCTTTTGCCCATATCAAGCGTGGTGTCCTCGGTACGATTGGCGTCGGAACTGCCTTTGGCGCTTTTGCAATTTTACCTGCTACGGATGCAACTGTTTTATTGTTTACCATTCCTATTTTTACAGCCATTTTATCAATCCCCATTTTGGGTGAGAAAGTTGGTATCACAAGGTGGTCTATTATATTAATTGGCTTTATTGGTGTTTATATTGCCGTTGATCCATTAGATATAACCATGAATTGGAATGGTGTAATTATTGCTCTTATTTCTGCTATTCTTTCTGCTGTGACAGCTTTACTTGTAAGGGATTTAGGAAAAAGTGAACCTGCAATAACGACAGTGTTTTACTTCTTATTAATTGGCACGCTAATCACTGTTATATTCATGCCATTTCTTTCTGTATTCCCCACCAAAGTCATGTTGGGTGTATTGGCCTTAACAGGCGCTCTTGGATTCATCAGTCAATTTTGCAAAACCAATGCCTACGCGATTGCACCAGCCGCCCTACTCAGTCCTTTTTTATATACGATGCTGATATGGTCTGTTTTGGCAGATATTATTATTTGGAACACGATGCCGACGAAAAACATTATGATTGGCGCAACAATCATCATCGCCAGCAATTTATTTCTGGCGTGGCGGGAAAGTAAAATTAAAGAAAGTTAAGCTTATAAACTAAGCTTGTGCGAAAAACTGGCGTTCTTCAAGAATCAGATCAGCCTTAATGTATTCAGCCGTCACAGAAGTTTTATCAATTGATAATTCCGTTAAGTTTCCAGCATCATCAAATTTTGCATTTATATCCAACGTTTCTTCTTTGAACGATACAGCTGTCACACTGGCTGATAATTTTGAAGAGCTACCCGCAATCGTTGTCGTGGGTTCATTATCATTGGCGGTTATTGATATAGGGAAGCCACTCTCGCTGTTGCTATTGCCATTGAGGTAATCAACGTAACCACGCAATTGATCCGCTAAGATTTGTGCGTCTTCGAATTTCTGAATTGCCGCATCAGAAATACCAACCTCATCAACAATTTGACGTTGCTGGTCATTGAGTAAAGACGATGATGGTTTTTGTTGATTGTTAGTCTGAACCGCCAGCGCGTTGCGTTCCGCAGAGGCTTTAAGTTGTGTCACACTGATTTCAGTGGATTTAAAAGACGCGTTTAATTCAATCATCCTGATTTCCTTTTGGTTATCTAGCCGTGCTTCTGACGGCCAAGTCATATAGTATTTCTACTAAGAATAGACTATCATAAAACCCATAAAGCTTCATTAACTTTCTTATTAAAAGACACAACATTATTATGGCGACGCGGGATAACGTAACAAAAGGTATGGTAGCAGGCGTTCTAGCATTCTTCATGTTGGCTGTTATGAATATGTTTGCCAAACTTTTAAGTGATACGCATCACGTTATTGAAATCGCTTTTTACCGTAACATCATTGCGACGTTGCCGTTTTTGTTCATGATTTTTGTAATGAATAAAAAACACATATTGAAAATCAACGACCGCCCCTATGGAATATTGGCACGTGCGATTATTGGAACAATTAGCTTGGTTGTGACCTTTGCCGCCTACGCCGCGATGCCAATGGCTGATGCATCTGCGTTTATATTTACAGCTTCACTGATCCTACCCATCTTATGCTTTTTCTTCTTAAAAGAAGCGGTAGGCATATACCGATGGAGCGCCGTTATCGTTGGGTTTGCAGGTGTCATCATCATGTTGAACCCCGATGGAAACATCAACATTATTGGCGTTGTATTGGCACTAAGTGCAGCGTTTATGCATGCCGTATTGGGGACAATTTTGCGCCATATCGGTAAAACAGAAGCCCCAGAAACCATTACATTCTATTTCTTAGCGATAGGAACATTTTTGACGATGTTGGCTTTACCGTGGGTTGGATCAATACCGAACCTATCAGAAATGCCGTATATCTTGGGGTTAGGGTTATCGGGCTTGGCGGCGCAGTACTTGCTCTCTATTGCTTTTGGCAATGCCCCCGCCTCCGTTATCACCATTTTCAATTATTCAACGATAATCTGGACGGTCACGTTTGGATTTTTTATTTGGCACGATTGGCCAGACCACAGTATATGGATTGGAAGTGCGGTCGTCATTGCCGCCAATATTTTTATTGTGATTAGGGAGCATCGCTTAAGTAAAAAATCTGATGCCGATTTTGCCGCGCGCGTTAAGTCAAAGTTTTAAATACTAGTGGAGGCGAAGACCTTGATTGTCAAAGACACCAATCGGTTTTTTAGTGTACCAATCGGTTAACATAAATGCTTTACCATCATTTTGATCAGATACAATGCCATAGGCCACATTAATCGTCGTGACGACACGGCGTTTATCAAACCCAGACAAACGATAAAAATTGGGACCAACAACCAAAACAGGTAAGTTCGCATGACCCACTTTTTGATCACGAATGATATCCGCTGAATACCACCCTTTTATTAAGGTCATCGCGTCTTTTTGTGATGCCCAATCTTCGACATACCAATTCTCGTCTTTCCATTGTGGAATTTGGAGATGACGCGCATCTTCTAAATAAGGATTATATTGCTTAAATGAACGATAATTCTCATGATTTTTACTCCACCCAAAGCTTGGCGGGAATAATTTCCATGATTTTGGTTCTGCGGAAGCGCTATCCGCTTTAATAACGGACAAAAAACATACTAAAAAGATCAAAAAACCTAATTTTTTCATTATCAACTCATATAGATAGGGATTTGCCTTTCCAAAACGAAAGACATTGTTAACTAACTCTATGATATACTATTTTTATGATAAATTCTATTACATCTGCATTATCGGGAATAAATAACGCCTCTGCACGGGTTGATAAAGCCGCACAAAACATTGCAGAAGGTGGATCTCAACAAGAAATTATTGAGGATGTTGTCGAAATAAAGCAGGCCTCAGTACAATATGAGGCCAGCTTATCTATCTTAAAAGTAACGGACGAATTATCGCAGGAGTTACTGCGAACCTTTGACGAAACCGTCTAAAGCACAATATTTCCATTATCATATAATGTTTGAACATCCGCGCCCGTTAGACCTTCGAGCGTGCCAACTTGCGTGAATTCAACATCATTATAAAGACCAT
>JALZUF010000007.1 GCA_023301785.1 Alphaproteobacteria bacterium
GGTTTATATATCTGTCCGCATCTCTGCGTCTCAATAAACATGCTTGAAACATATCACGGTTTTAGACAGCGTGGATTGATTGAGTTATTTTTCGATAAGCGTTTGAAAATGAAGAGAAATGATTTGGGGTAAGTGAGGATTGCGCATTTATCACAGTGATAAAAGTGAACTCAGCAGTCCTTCATGCGTCACTCTAAAACGGAAACATCCCCGAAGGTGACGTTAGCTTATATACTCACACGACAGAAGAGTAACATTTGAGCATTCCATCAGGCAGTATCGCCTAACTCGGCAAAAATCCAAGATCGAACACCTGCGGGCGCAGCTTTGTTGTAAGATCTTCATAGGCAGATTTGAACGGGTTGAAGTCAGTAAATTCCGTGTCGCTATAGGCTCCAAGCGCGTGGCGGACCTGATACCACCCCGCGTCCGCGCGGCTCAGTTTGAAGTCCTGTCTGATCTTGTTGGGAAAGCTGATTGCGTGAAAACGCTGGAACAGCTTGCGGCCTTCTTCAAGGACGGCCTGCGCTTCGGGCGAGAACGACATGCCCGTCATATATTGCACCATAAAATCACTTTCAAACCGTGCCTTTGATCCTACTTCACCCTCGCTATAGGGGATGAAGTGATTGGTGAGTGACCAATCTCGGTCTTGCCAGCGTAGCCCATCGGCCCCCGCGGTTAGGTTCTTTCCAGCGAAAAGCATCCACACAAGGCAATCAGATTTGAACTCATCCGTGAGCTGCCGAGATGGTTGCAGAAACTGATCGTTGTGGTTCATCCACGTATGCATAGCTAGCATTCTGACGGAAAAGACAACCGCGGCCTGCCAGAGGTTTGCATCGGTCAGCCAAATCCCGCCGCCATTACCGCCAGTGAAGATCGATGATGCGATCAAGGTCTCTTGTCCCGCGTGCTGCATATCATTGTTGCTCGCGTAGAGATATCCTACTGCACCGGGGTATTGTCTTTTTGGCCGTGGATTGCTTGAGACGGTCAGCGCGTTCGACAGTGGTAAGGCAGGCCCACCCTTTCCGCTCGTTTTGGCCATCCAGACATTAAGTAGGGCCGAATTCGGTCGCACCACGTAGGATTTCTCGCCAATGAGCAAGCCTTTACGATCAAGTACCGTCGTTTGAATTTCTGCAAGCGGGTGCTTTAATTTCTGATTCCAGATTAAAAAGGCAATCGGAAAACTACCTTTGAGACCATCGAACGCCTTGTTATGGACAACAAACCCATCAAGATACTTCGCTTTCCATAAATCTCGGAACGCCTCAAAATTCGGCGCATTCACGTATTTCAGGGTGCTAAACATGGCGAGTGTCGCAGTAGGCAACTCGTAGTGAATGCGAACCAAAAACTGCGTAAATAACTCCTTGCTTGCGTAGCCAAGGTTCATCTCGCGCATCAGGCCATTAATGCGTGTTTTTTCGATACCGATCTTGTTTTCGGCACCTTTAGCGATCCCTGATCCACTCTCCCCATAAGGCGGATTGATTAGCACTATGATTGGTTTAGCGCCCTTTTTGCCCTTCTTCGCATCCGCAAGCGCCTGCCGGAGCGCCAAAGGAAGCTTATCTGAAAGCGAGTAGTCAATCTGACCAAAATCATCTACGTCGTCGTTCAAGTAATCATACTGGAAAATCTCGGCCCCTGCGAAAGCGGGGTTGCTACGCATGATTGTCACGTCCTCCTGATCCAGTGTGGACATGTAAACATTGCGCAGGTTGCTGTGTTTGGCCTCAAGGTTACCGACGCCCGCACACATATCCCACACGATATATTTCTTCTGCCAGTTCTTTCCCAACGTCGCGGTCAGCTGGTCATAGGCTTTGTCGACGATGTGCAAGGGGGTGTAGAAGGCACCTTTAAACTTTTGCTCGTCCATCGGCAGCAGGCTGTCGCGCCGCTCAAGCAAATAATGCCGATGCTTCTTTTCGGGTGGGCGGTGATAAATGTTCCAGAAATTGCGGTATCCGCGTTCGCTGGCAAGTTCGTATTGCTCGGCCCCGATGATGAACACGGGCTTCTTGCCGCTGAACAAGAGGCGGGCAGGAAGGTTGCGCATCGCTTCATCGCGTCCGTCATGCATGATGTCGGCAAAGAACAGGACCGCGTAATCTGCCTCGTTGTCTACGCCAAGTTCGACGCCAACCATGTCCACCCATTTGTCGAACACCTGCCGCAAATTGTCGGGTGTGATCGGCGTGCGGATGATCCGGCCTTCGCTCACCGCCTCTTTCGCAGCCTTGATAAACTCCGCCTCATAATCGTCGATTTGGTAGAGAATAAAATGCGTTTCGATGATCGGGGCGATCTGAACTGCGAGCGCCATGTCAGCCGCAGAAGCGGCTTTAGGCCAGATAATTTTTCTGTCTTTAATTAGCGGCATGGCGTGCTCTGTTGCCATCAAGGCCGCTTTCTCGCGGTCCATGACGCAAAGAAAGCCCGGGATTGCCTCGCCCCGTTTGAACGCAGCACGAACGTAAACTAGCAATTGCGCAAACATCAGCAGCGGCGGCGTAGGGGCTTCTTTGGCCTCAAACCAGATTTCAGGGGTCTGTATATCGACCAACCCCTTATGCACACCTTTGAGGCCAAGCGCCTCGATATAGGCGTCCTTGACGTCTTCTTCGGTTTTAGCGCGGGCAAGTGCTGCTATCAGGCTCATACGATTAGTTCCTCATGAAGAGCAGTTTCCACAATAACGTTTTGTGACGCGGTTGAAGTGGACCTGCTCCCCCAACTCCTTACCAATTTTTTGGTAGATTCATTTGCTCATTCTGGCCTTATACGACCCTATGTTGCAACGGTTAATTTGGGCATTTAATTGATAAACCGTTTAGATATTTATATTCATGCCTGATGCTAAAGGGTTAGGACTATTCAACTAAAATCGATTCATCCTAGTCGTATTGGGGATCTATTTTAGGCTGACACCTAACGTCTTCTTAAGCTCCACCCGCTCTTTTTTGACCAAAATTCTTTTATAAGTGACTTGCTCCGCTTTACTAAGGCGCTTAAAGGCGTTTATGGCTAAATTCTCTCCTAAGATCGAACATAAATCCCAGATGATCGCGCATCTTGCTGCGGGCTCTAAGCCCAAGGCG
>JALZUF010000008.1 GCA_023301785.1 Alphaproteobacteria bacterium
AATGAAGCAGATCTTAAAGGCGTAAGCTTTGAAGGCGCTAACTTAACGAATGCTGATTTATCAGGCTCTGACCTAACCGATGCTAATTTATTAGATACTGTGATGAGCGGAACAGTAATGAAGTCGGTCGAAACACGCGGCGCTCAAATGGACAGTATGATTGGCGACAGCAAGTTAGGCGACACGTTAGAAGACCGTGGGGAGAGGCTTGAAGACTTATTACAGCAGCATAAAGATTGGATTAGAAGCGCGGGTAAAAAAGGCGCACAAATGGATTTAAGTAATTTAGACTTACGTGATACCGATAATTTAAGACTTTATCCTTTAACTGCTATTAAAGCTATTGGCGCTAACTTTATGAATCAAGATTTAAGGCAGATTGGCCTTCAAAGCGCGACATTAGACGAATCTTCATTTAGGGATTGCTTGCTTATGGATGCTGATTTCCGTGGCTCATCAATTCAAAATGCTATTTTTAACCGCGCCGATTTAACAAATGCTAAATTATCAGGCTTACAGTTTGATAATCCTGATGGATCTGGCGTGCGTATACAACGCACCAATCTAAGCGGGGCCAAATTCAGATACGCTGACCTTAGAAACGCAGACTTAAAAGACTCTATCTTGATGGGGTGCGACCTGACCGGCGCAAAACTTGATGGTTGTGATCTGCGTAAAGCTGATTTGACAGGAGCAATTTTGGATCAAACAGACTTATCCGCAGCCAGAACAGATGGTGCCGTTCTTGATTGATATTTAGCCGCCAAAAAGGCTAGTATCCATATTATGATAATCCGACAACTACCAGACCATTTAATCAACCAGATCGCCGCTGGCGAAGTGATTGAACGCCCTGCAGCCGCTGTTAAAGAGCTGGTTGAGAACTCAATAGATGCAGGTGCAACGCAGATTGATATCGACCTAAGAGATGGTGGAAAAAGCCTTATTCTTATTCGTGATAATGGATGTGGTATGAGTGCCCAAGATTTAAAACTTGCGACACAACGCCATGCAACATCAAAACTCCCAAATGATGACTTAGTGAATATAAATCACCTTGGTTTTCGTGGCGAAGCATTACCATCCATCGGATCAGTTAGTCGTCTCATCATCAAATCCAAGCCGCAAAATGATAATGAAGCCTGGCAGATATCGATAGAAGGCGGCAATAAATCTGACACGACTCCTGCCGCGCATGATAAGGGCACAAGTATTGAGGTGCGTGATTTATTTTATGCCACGCCTGCCCGATTAAAATTTTTAAAATCAGAGCGCAGTGAATATGGTGCGGTCAAAGATATTATAATGCGTATTGCGATGGCTTTCCCTCATATTGGATTTAAGTTGAGCCATGAAGGTAAAGTGAAGCTTAACTTAACACCCGAAATTGGTGATCAAGAAACACAAAAAAAACAAAGATTATCTGCCATCTTAGGTAAAGATTTTGGAGAGAATAACTTTAAAGTTTCTGCTGTGCGCGATGATGTTGCGATCTCAGGATATAGCAGCTACCCAACGCTCAATCGGGCTACAAATCAATATCAGCATGTGTTTGTGAATGGGCGCCCCGTTAAAGACAGACTGCTTTTAGGGTGTATTCGCGCCGCCTACATGGATGTATTACATCATGGTCGCCACCCCATATGTGCTTTATTCATCACTGTTCCTGCCAGTCATGTGGACGTAAATGTGCATCCAGCAAAATCAGAAGTTCGATTTAGAGAAGCAGGGCATATTCGTGGTCTTATTATTACAGCGTTAAAGGCCGGATTGATGGAAGGAGGGCAAATTACTTCGTCTACCCTATCCCACCAAACTTTAGGAAAGATGACATCACATGCCTCGCCCTCACTGCCTTATTCACGTGGTAAAACCGCCGCCGTACCAAGACAATATGCTTATCCAAACCAAGGATTAAATGAAGCGGTACAAAATTTTTATGCGCCTCAAGAAGAAGAAGTAAAACAAGATCAGCTTTCTGATTTTCAACCTTCTGCCCGTGTTGAGAAAATTCCTAACGAAGAACTTCATACTGCAAATATATTGGGTGCCGCACGCGCGCAAATTCATGAGAATTATATTGTCGCGCAAAGCCATGAAGGTCTTGTGATCGTTGACCAACACGCCGCACATGAACGTATTGTTTATGAGAAACTAAAAAATCAAATTGATGGCAACAATATTGTATCGCAAGGATTACTTGTTCCTGAAATCATTGACTTAGACGACAGCCAAATTAACTCCATAGAAGATAACCAAGAGCTATTACAAAAATTTGGCGTGCAAATAGAAAGATTTGGAACTGATTCTGTTGCTGTGCAATCGTTACCAGCCATCATGGGCAGTAAGGTCAACATCAAAAAACTTATTCAAGATATTGTTGATGAAATTTTGGAGCATGACACGACTGAAAAAATACAAAAATCATTATTTGAAATTTTATCAAGCGCAGCCTGTCATGGCTCTATTCGTTCAGGACGCAGACTGAACGCCGATGAAATGAACGCCTTATTGAGGCAAATGGAAGAAACCACGAATTCTGGCCATTGCAACCATGGACGACCAACCTATATCACGTTAAAATTAGAAGATATCGAAAAGCTATTTGGGCGACGTTAAAGGAGAATTTATGATTTTATTTGCAGATAACAAAGAGTTGGCGGGTATATACTTGCTTTATATCATATCGTTAATTTTAAATGTTGTGCCGAACACAGCGCTGGCCACTTTTGGCGCATTGCTATTTCTAGTTTTATTCATCGCTACTTACGTACAAAGAGCGCGCAGTAAAGAAAAACCTGTTGAGTATTCTCATTATCAATACATCATTAAAACGATTTGGATTTTTTCTTTATTCTTTGTCGTTGGTGCTATTGCAGCTTATTTCTTAGCAGACCATAGCATTATCAACAATATGACTGATCTTATTATGCAAGGAACAATGATGACGCCAGAACAAATGACATCACTGACGTTCGATTATGCTAGAGCAAATAAATTTGTATTTGGCGGCATTTTTGTACCTATTACGATTTATGTTTTTTACCGTTTAGGAAAAGGATTTTTTCTGGCACGAAAAAATGTAGAAATTCAAAATTTAAAGAACTGGTTTTAAGATGAATTTAGCCTTTTTAGCCTCACATAATGGATCAACAGCGCATGCTATAACAGATGCATGCCTAAGCGGTGATATCACCGCCTCCCCTGTCATGTTGATCACAAACAACCCTAATGCAAAAACGCTTGAGTGGGGGAATGATAAGGGTTTAAAGACTTTTGTTCTTAATTCAAAAATGCACGAAGATCCTGCCGAGTTAGATCGCAAAATTGCAGAAAAGTTGCAAGACCATAAAATTGATATGATTTGTTTATCTGGTTATATGAAATTAATTGGGCCGCGCACTATGGATGCTGTGCATGGAAAAATTTTAAATATTCACCCTGCCCTGCTTCCTAAATATGGCGGTAAGGGTATGTATGGATCGCGTGTGCATGAGGCGGTTAAAGAAAATGGCGATGCCGAGACAGGGGCAACTATTCATTTAGTTAATGGAAAATATGATGAAGGAAAAATCTTAGCGCAAAAAAGCGTTGCGGTGACAAAAGATGACACGGCGCTGTCTATTGAAAATAAAGTAAAGGCGATCGAACCAGAATTTTATATTGAAACATTACGCAAGATTGTTAAAGGACAGATTACGCTTGATTAATCTTTTTTCTGTCTTGATTTCATGAGCTCGTAAATAAGTTTTTGATCTGTTTCTGGCATTGCAAAAAATTGATCAAGAACGTCAGAAGATTGATCGGATAACCCCTGCGACTTTTGGGTAGATTGAACAATATCTAACTTTTCTCCTTCACCAAAAATTAGCCAATCGGCAGGAATTTCTAATTCCTGCGCCAAACGATTTAAATATCGTGGCTGGCGCGCCTTACCTTTCTCTGCTTGCTGAATAGCTTGCTGAGTTGTACCTGCTTTTTCGGCTAGCTCCACTTGAGAGAGATTATAAAGCTTTCTTACATATATTAAGCGATCTGATAGTTTGGGCATCTTTTTAAAGTTCATAATATTAAGCTAAACAATAAAACTTGTATAATCATAACAATTTATCTTGTAATGATTCATAAAATCTTGTAATATCTTGTTATGAATTCAGAAAAATTAAACATATCCAATAACTTAAAAGAAGTTCTCGACGAATTGGAGAGAACAACAAAAATACAAGAAATAATGTTAGTAACACCTGCGCATGGTGGGGAAGACGGAAAAAATGATAGGGATTTCCCCGCATTTAACGCTTAATCATATTTGATTTGTTAAATCGGCCTCTTGAAATTTTTCCGTTCTTCTTCAGTTTTTGAACGGCAACAGCACCCGTCAATATGATCATTTACAATCCCCATTGATTGCATAAAGGCATAACATGTTGTTGGTCCAACAAATGACCAGCCACGTTTCTTAAGGTCTTTAGAAAGTGCCGTAGAATCAGATGACATTGTTATTTGAGAAAGCGTTTTATAATCAAACTTATTAGGTCTATTGATATTATCAGGTTCGAAACGCCAAATATAAGCGGCGAAAGAGCCAAACTCTTTAATAATATCTTCTACTCTATTGGCATTATTAATCGTTGATTCAATTTTTCCACGGTGGCGGATAATACCCGCGTCTTGTACCAATCGGTTGACGTCATTCGTTGTAAATTTTTGAATTTTTTTATAATCAAAATTATGAAATGCTGAACGGAAATTTTCTCGTTTCCTTAGAATAGTTAACCAACTCAGTCCAGCTTGAAAGCCTTCTAGATTTATTTTTTCAAAAAGCCGCTGATCCTTATCTATTGGTGTTCCCCATTCCTCATCATGATAGCGTAAATACTCAGGATCATTACCATGCCACCAGCATCGCAATTTTCCATTTACACCTTCTATCAGGCCATTTTCAGGGGACTTCATTGATTTTAGTAATCGTTTACTAAATCAAGGTACTGCTTTGCTGCATTCGCATCACGGTGGAATGCCTCACGTTCTGCTTCTTCATTGGGCGCCGCGCCATGAAGATCTTCATTATATAATTTACCGCGATAAAGTTCTTCAAGATAGCTGGCTTCAAATAGCTCTTGCGGTGAAATATCACCTTCCGAAAAAGCCAAAGCTAAAACAAGAGATCCACTTAAAGAAGTCATGATATGCAGAATAGTAAAATATGAATCATCAAGACTTTCTATATAATTCCAAACACGTTTATGTGCCTCTTCATCTTGCTTAATGGCATCAATATTTTTTGTTGTGTATAGAGGCACTTCAAAATGTGAATCAAACCACTTCACCCAGCTTCCCCAATTTTCTTTTTGCAGTTTCGCAAGCTCTTCTGGTTCTTTCGTCCAGTAACAAACCAAATCTGTATCAAGATAACGCATACA
>JALZUF010000009.1 GCA_023301785.1 Alphaproteobacteria bacterium
CCAACCCCGCACTTTTGGCATGGCTACGCATCACTTCACTTTCGTAAGTATTCAGGCGACACCCAAAGGTCACAAGCTGTGGATCATTTTTGCTCATAATGGCGGTTTTACAGGGCTTAAGGCTTTTCGTCAATTTAATTTGGCGTAAAATGAAACGAATGCGGCACACCCAATTCTTTTGCAACCGCATTAATTTCCTCTACGTTTCGATCTTCCAGATCTTCTGTCGACTCCATTAATTTCGCATGAGATAGAAACTTACAGGTTAAAAGCGCCCTCATAGTTTTTATTAACTCAGACATTTGCTTTTTCTCAGGATCAAAACGATAACCCGTTCTTTTCTCATAGCTCACGTTAAAGAGCTGAACTTCTGATTTATCACTTACCCTTGAAATGGCCCCATCGGTTTCGGGCATACCATAACCGCTATCGGTGAAATCAATAACACTTGCCACATCTAAACCACGCGTGAAAAACATATTACGCTCCCTCGCAAGATCACCGTGGCAAAACACATGCGGGCTTGCCGATTCCATTAATCCTAAACGCTTAACCAATGCTCGATAGAATTTCCTGTTTTTTGACGCGTCCGTATCATACCCCATGGCATCATCAATAACAGTTTCCAATACAGTCCTCTTCCGATCCAACGGTTCAGGCTTTAAACGATGAAACTCGGCAAGGAAAACACCCTTCGCTTCATCTTCTTTGACTATTTGCTGTTGATTGAGACCGTATCTACGCACCCCCATAAATTCCATCAAAGGAATAGAGTTTCTACCTTTAACATTTTCCATCACAACAGATCCCATATAGGCGGTTGCTTGTTCTGGATGCTCCTCATCGAAAATCGCTCTTACGGGGTACCAATTTTCTGAAACCAAAGTCGGTGTCCTAAAACTCTTATCAAGCTTCGCTAACTCTCTCAGGTAATGTACCTCATTCCTCATATAACGCCTGGTAATATCCCCAGCATTATACAAATACATCTTGGCAATATCACCATCGGCCAGATCATAAACATCCGCCAAAGCACCTGCATTTTTGCTGGCCTCTTGAAGATTGGCAAGAACCTCTAATTGCCCTTCACGATCCCTAGGTGCTTGAGCAAGCCTATATTTATCCATTAAATTCATACGCCTTATTAATGCTATATGAAAATACAATCAACACTTATTGACATAAGTATCAATATTATTTAACAAGTTATCTAATTAATTGAGTACATAAAAGAACATGGCGTAAAAATGACTAAAGAAACCTCTCTTGCTTATCTGACCCTCCACAAATTAGGAGGCTTCGAAAGCACTCATCTTGCTTCACGACCAAAAGGCTTCTTTGACTCTGCCACATTCTTACAGTCAGACGAAGAAACCGCCCTAGAAGCTGAAAATGCTTTAGAACATAGCTGCCTTGAACGCGCCAATAACCACCAACCCATAGCAATAGATAATGATCTTTCTACAGTATGGAGTTACCACAGCCACCCTGATGGTAAAGGCGCCGTCTTCTGGGCGGAACAAACACAAGCAAGAAACACTATTTTTGCTCTATCCCTCTACAGTCATTTTAATGTAGCTCAAATATCAAACACACATCACCTAGACACCGATGATACCCCTACCCCAGTCCTAAGCCTCTGGGGGACACATGATGGTAAAAGGGAAACAATTACCGAGATCGGTGTCAGTGAAGGCATTGATAATAAAACACTCATGACTGGATTTAAACCAAGCGAAGAAGCACATTTCCCACGCGCCGTTTTATTATTAGATAACCTCGCACAGCAAATTCCTACAGAACAAGGTATTGATGCCGAACGAAGCTTTCAAGATTTAGAAGCCATCCCCAATTCAACAATCGAATGTAAAATGTTACGGCTTCTAGGGCACCTTCCGCGTTAGGCCACCTTTAAATGATTTCCAAGCGGCACTGAGTACATATTCTTTTGCTCAAACGTCGGATCATTTGCACTAACCTTAATCGCCGTTAACTGATCTCTAAAATCAATACAGCAAGATCGCGCGCCTTTTTTAGGCACTTTGGACTCTCCCTCACAACTATAATGCCCAGAAACAGTCATCGCTTCGTCTGAACCAAACATACGTCCCTGCTCTGACGCATTCACAAAGTCCTTTTGCCATTGTGTAAGCTCTGTGCCGCGTAAATCTAATCTATCCGCCAAATCTTCCGCCGATGACATCCACATATTACGGGCAAAAACCCGCCTTGTACCATGTGCATCAACGAAGCTTGCACCAATAGGGCGCAAATCAAATTCAGGACCCATGATTAACATTTCTAAGGCACGCTCAAATTTCTCGTCATTCAAATACGCATCAATCCCCGCATCACCAAGCTGATTATTCGGTCCCAACACACCACTGTTTTTTAAATAATCGATGCTTTCTTGATGCCAGCACGCATGAACAAGGTTCACCCCACCCTGTAATTCTAAGAAAACAGGACGCTCCTTAAACCATTCAACCGCGGCACGGTGCGCGCCAGTATCCCACCCCACTTGGTCTATAAAACCTTTATGCATCTTATTGGTGCGATCATTATGCTCACGCGCATATTCGCCATTGGCCAACTTCAAGGCATATAAAACACTGATAAATTCGTGATTACCCAATAGGGTCTCATCCATCGTGTTTTGAGCAATCTTAATCGCACCCGCATGATCGGGCCCTCGATCAACTAGATCACCTATGGAAATAAGAAGACTATCATCTGGCGACTTATAATGCGATCCCTGCCCTTCAAGACCCATTACATTAAACAGCGAACGCAAAGCACCTGTTTCTCCATGGATATCACTGAAGATATAGTAATCAGATATGGACACGTGTACTCACAACTAAATTAAACTCAATCAAGATCAACTTAATAAGCTTGTAAATTATGTCAAGCATTTGCAATAAACAGCGACTATCACTTGTGGAATACAATTGACATAAGAACAAAATCCTGTACTTTACATTATGACAAAAATATACGACCACATGAGCGAAGAAGAAAAAGCGCAAACATTCAAACGGCAAGCGCAATATTATGCCCGCGGCATACAGGTCATGACCGATATAAATGAAGTCAGAGAGACAATGCAAACACCAGAGTTTGCTGATTACGCCGTATGTTATCGCCCACCCACTCCTCAAATCAAAGAATTAAACGCCCTTTACCGCGAAGCTGTAAAAATAACAAAAAAACATGGCGGCACCATAAAAGAAGGCGTTCCAACGAGTGGGCAATTTAATAGCTACTATAGAGATACCAGACTGCTAGGCGAAGAAAAAATCTTGGCCAATGATAAGCTTTCTTTCGAAGATAGACAGATAAAAGTTAGTTCTCTACGTGTACACAGTGCCTATGACCGAATGATAGGGCCCGCTTTCGTAAGACAACTAGAAATTGTAGGGTGTCTGGCTCAAGCTTTCGGCGGCGATGACCACACTCATGAAGATGATGAAGATATAAACGCTGTGTTTACCTTGCTTAAGAAACGTAACACGACGTTATTACCCC
The DNA here is from genome assembly GCA_023301785.1 of Alphaproteobacteria bacterium. Classification (GTDB taxonomy): domain Bacteria; phylum Pseudomonadota; class Alphaproteobacteria; order Micavibrionales; family Micavibrionaceae. The sequence continues at coordinate 3,529 of JALZUF010000009.1, forward strand.
ACCCTAAAGGCCATATGCAAAGCACACCATCAAACACAGTGACCCTAATTGGTGAGGCCGCAATACATGCCTCTCCCGTAACACCACGCCCAATAATCTTCGCAGCTCAACGATCACCACACCGTATGTGCGATTTCACTTAGTAGTCATTCCACAAAAAATGTAACCCTTTGCAAGCTCAGTTAAGTCCATTGACACTTTATCTGACGCTCGCTATAAACTTCTTTACCATAACAAAAGCATTAGAATAATGACACAAGAAGCAACAGAATCATATTTTAGGCCAGCCCTATTACGCCACATCTTTCAAATTGGCCACGCCAAGTACGCAACCAATGGCGAACACGCAATGCCAACCTCAATAGACGGTGTGATAGACGGTCTATTCGCAAATAAAGCTGTAAAAGAAGGCCGCGCCGTCACAATCAAAGCCGTTGAATCTACTCCAGAAAATCCAACAGATAGAACCAGTTATCATGTT
>JALZUF010000010.1 GCA_023301785.1 Alphaproteobacteria bacterium
ATTATTCCTTCAAGAGTAATTACTCCTTCATAATCCCCATCACATTTGAATCTAAAAGGTTGCCTCTGATCCAAAGCTAGGACAAATTCTGAAGGGTTCAATTGTACAAAGTAGTCCTTGTGTGGGACAGGTTTCAAAGGACAGGATAATCGAACCATTTCATCCTCATTCCAAAATAAGGCTGATAAACAGCTAGCAGCATGATCAAAACCCAAAACGGACTGGTGCGGGCAGTAATAAAAATGTTGCAGTACTTTGCATGCACTCAAATCCCTAGGTGATAATTCCTTGTAGTCATCCTTACGAGAGGGCCCTACTGCTATGTGGGTCCTGAATGGCTCTACTTGGAAAAATTGAGAATGGTTCGATAGCCTGATCGGAGCGGGTATAAATTCATATAATTTCAGTTGTCGCGAATGATCACCTACAGGAACATGAACAAAAATATCTAATGTGAAATTTGGCAACATTACGTAGGAAGTTTCTAACTGATAGACGTCATTTTTGTCCTCTATCAATAAATCTTTAAAATCCTGTCTCAGGTCAGCGCTTAGCTGGGTCAAGGCTTCATTCACGAAAGGAGGATGCACAATAGCACTATTTAATCTGTGGCTACTTTTCAGCTGCTCTATCCCTGCATAGATATAGGAATACTGACCAAAAACTTCGCTCCTTAAGCTCACCGCTGTGTCATACTCATCTTCTAGGTGTTCATATCTTTCAGTATAGCTCAAAGCCGTCCTCATACTTTGAGTGATGGTTTCCAACTGCATCACATGATCCTGCATTATTTTCAAATGACGAGTATCCTCATTTACAGCCCTCACTGTGGCATCAGTGGTAGAGCTGCCGAACCCCAAATATTCCATGATATTGTCCCACTGGGACAACAGCACGACCCCTCCCAAGGCCAGGGCTCCTACCACTGCCTGACGTTTAGGGCGCATCTCAGAAAGAGGTTGAGGAGGGGCATATCTAAACGGCTGCACTTCAGCGAACCGAAAGGGATTTGGCACCGACCTTTCAGCCCTCACTCCCTGCCATTTCTGCATCTCCATGTAGGCCTGACGAAGCACCTCAGGGTCCCTAGAGGCCATCCATAGAGAGTAGTCCCGGGCGACTGGGCTCTGAGGGGAGAACTGAGGATGGTCAGGTAGAACTTCTGGAATAAACCAGGAAGTGCAGGTCCTCTCCAACGATGCCGTGGTGTCGGGGCCCAAGAGGTCAGAACGAGAGCACTCCCTGGTAGGCGGGAGTTGACCAAACAGCGGGGTGTGCAAACTAGACTGATAGGGTTCAGCAGTAGGCAGAGATTCAGGAGTTGGACGACTTAATTTTTCCTTCTTGCCTTTTTCTCTCACTGCTGACGCAAACCTCCCTGACCGGAGGACGTTGAAGGCGACGTAGCCTTTATCGTAAACATCATCATAGCCAAGGGTTAACAGTTGGTCCCGGGCCCTCCCTAGGAACTCCGCGCATAATCGGTCCTGCACCAGTAATTTGGCAGCCATTGACATCTGGTGTTCGTTCTCAGCTGCAGCCGATGCAGCAGTGTGTATGAACTGGCATGTGTCCTGGACATGACTGAGGGATGCATTCAAATCAAGTCGAATATGAAGATGGGCAAACTGGTAGACCTCGTAGAACACCCCTGAAAACATTATAAAGAAACCACTCTTTAATCCTTTGCCTTTCCTCAATCAATTAATAATTCTTGTCAGGTATACTCTTACCTATTTCCGCAAAATGTATGGAATGCTCGGCAGTAGACAGAGTGAACCGTAACTCGATAAACTTATCATATTCTGGATCCTCTTCCCATATAGGGACGCCCAGAATTTCTGGCAAGACACTGAATAATATGAACAGCAATATTTTCATTATGCTGCACTTTTAAATCGCAAATTGGAACTAACTAATTTTCCCAAAATTTGTCTATTTATGTGCATCCCAATCAAACGCATCATGTTGCATCAAGATCCATTTCTCAACCCGATCAAAACATTCAAGCGGCTCCAGACTGGTCGACGACAAAATAATTTCCTTGGCCTGAAGTCAAGGACACACATACTTACGTCAAGAAAAATCATCGGAGGAAAAGAAGAATTTAAAGAACGAAGCCGTGCTTGTCTCAGCACATTATTAAGAACGTATAGTTTAACCCCATGTTTCTATGTCGCCAATATTTCGCACGATTTCTCTGACCCGACCGAACTAGTATTATCCAGATTTCAGTATTTATGTAATGTATAATTGATGAGTATATAAGGCCATGCTATGATAGAATAAAATCAGTTCCGATATTGACGACGTCATTTTATGGTGGCAGCGCTTGCTGTATTGACGGACGTTCTGCGATAAACAAATCGGAAGGGAAAAAGGAAATTGTCTAGACTCTGTCTGTGACAAACTGACTGACTAAAACTCAAGAGTGTTTCCCAGTTCAAGAGAATAACATATGGCACAGAGGGGAAATAAAAGAGAAGAAATAGAAGTTGAGATAAAAGCCGAGAAAGAAATAAAAACTGAGATAAAGGACGAGAAAGATTTTGAGAAAGACTCGTATAGTGAGACAAATGTCGGGAAACCAGAACCTCAATCCACATACATTTATTGTGAGGGAGGTTGGAGAAGAAGAAGCAGATCGACTGAGTCAATTGTCCAAAGGACAACTGTACCAGGAAAATTTATCTTTGATACACGAAACTCTGGTCAGATTGGATTACCACATCCAGAGGGTAGGAGAAGCTATTTCAGACGAAGCTCGTCTGCACCAACCCCCTTCTGCTGGCCTGATTTCTCTATTAGCCGAGAAACAAAGAGAGAAAGCCGAGTGGGAGACTATCCAGATACAGATAAAACTGGAATATTCAGAGTACCTTCGAGAAATAAGGGTAGCGACCCGAACAGCCAGAGAACAAAGGCAGGCTCAAATACAGACCCTCAGAGACAGGAGGGAAGGTATCCAACCCTGCACATGGGAGATCGTGTTGGAGAAGAGGAAAGACGAAGACAAGCCGAAATAGAACCAGAAATTATCATATTGGAAGAAGACGAAGTAGAAGTAGAAGTAGAAGTTCACCCCGCACCAGCTGGTCCTCAAGCACCTGCTGAAGAATTGCTAACGGATAGTGACTCAGACGCAGACGACAATAACATACTACCAGCCATCATGGCTGTACAGGGCAATCAGCTCACGTCAATCCCGATATACTCTGGCACACAAGGTCTAGAAGCATTAAATTATGCTGAGGCCATCGACGGAGCTTTGGTCCAATTCGGGTGGACCCAGGCTCAAGCCGCCCAAGCCGCAATCAGCAGAGGTGGATCAGCAGTGGCGAACTGGATCAGGGGCGAACGAGCGGCAGGAATTACATACACTGCATGGAACCAAGCTGCTGCAGCTGGAGTAGTTAACATGAGGCCGGCCTTTATCACCAGGTTCGGTCCAGTGTATACTACTAGTGGGGCTGTGTCTGCAATTGCAGACCTCAAACAACGACAAAACGAGACTGCGGCAGACTTTATGGATAGAGTCAAGGTTTCAGTGGACATGCTCCACTACAACGTCCCTGAGGCAGACCGGAATAATGCTTTTCGTCAGAGCTACGCCAGGCTGGTGGTAGCTCAATTTGGCGGGGGCATTCATGACTCCATCAGAAGAACTGTCTTTGGTGTTCCAGTACCACCCAACACCATACAGGCTGTTTTAGAGGCAGCTACAGCAGCCGAAGCTGAACAATCATCGAAATTAACGAAGCTCGTTAATGAGATAGAAGAAGGGGAGCTAACTGAAAATACCGACACTACCGACAAGCCCAAGCCCAGTGAGTTCGAACTACTCACGAAAAAAGTGGATGACGTCCTGGCTATCTCCAGACAAGGAGGACTGCAACGGCCTAGAGGTAGAGGAGGATTCCGACCTGACTACTCCCAATTCCGCTGCTACAACTGTAACAACATCGGTCATCTCAGGAGGAATTGTCCTAAGCCTCAATCCTCTTTCCAGGTGGCTGGAAGAGGCCATGGAAATTCAAGAGGATACACCACTCGTAGAGGCCGTTATCAGCAGAATTTCGGGCCAGGCAGAGCTCGACCATTCGGTGGTTACAACCAAGGCGGGAACAGAGGACGATCAGCCACATTTGAAATAGACCATGAAAGAAACGATTATGGATGGGACACTCCTTTCGGGCCCTCGGGAAACGGGCACGGGGAATGGTTCTAGCGGCAAAACGCATTCCCCAAGTAATTCTCACCTGCCTAACCGCGTTCACTAGCTGTTTCAAGCCCAGAGCCGACCGACCGACTTCACCTATCTACATTGGTAATGAGTGCATCAATGCCTTGTTTGACACCGGATCAGCTGTCACTTTGTGTGACAGCGAAATTAGGGTACCACTGTCAGCCAAACCCTCTCTCATACCAAGGCAAGAAGTCCCCAACCTACACTCAGCCAATGGCAGCCAATTGGAGATAGTTCGAGCCCTCACCGTGACCATTTCCCTGGATGAAAACCATCGATACAGGCATCCTGTAATATTTGTCAGAGGACTCCAGGTGCCTTGCATTATTGGAATGGACTTCATGCGGAAGGCGAAGGTCCTAATTGATACAGGAGGCAATCAAATCCGCCTCACCCAAGCTAAAGAGGAAATGCTGTACGAACCATCACCTCCCAGACGGCCATTCCGTGCTCCTACTGCCCCCAGTCCTAAAAACCAAGAACTTAGTTCGGATGGATCGTCTTCGGAGGACTCATTTGTCATCTGTAGCTCGTCAGATGTCACCATACCTCCTATGGAAGAAGCTAAGGTAACCTGTGTCAGTCCAGTACCTTTCAATTCAGGCATCACTGAATCTTTATTATGTGATAAAACTTATGTAATGGATGGGATTGTGAAAACTTCGGATTCAAACAAGGCTTTGTGTAATATTGTAGCTGTCAATTTCGACTCCCAACCAATATTTATACCAAAAAACACCCCTATGGCAAAAATTAATTTAATCTCTTTAGATCAGGTTGCCCCAATTTCATCCATCTTAACTGTTACAAACAAACGCATTTCACCTGTAGACATTAGTCATGTCCAGAGCATAAAGCTAGACCACCTGCCGGAAAATTACAAGGAACAGTACCGCCAACTATTATATTCTTATGCTGATGTGTTTTCTAAACATGATCTAGATGTAGGGCATAGCAAAACCATGCCACACAAGGTACGATTGACCGACCCAAATAAAATTGTGTCAGTCAATCAATACAGACTACCTTATCATTTAAAAGAGGTTGCCATTGATTACGTTGAGAAGCTGCTCAAGTCAGGAGTAATTAGACCTAGCACATCCGTGTTTAATTCTCCTTTGATGCTTGTAAAAAAGCCAAATGCAGACCCTACCAAACCCTTGGGCGAGCAATATCGCCTGGTCCATAATGGCAAACAAGTACGAGATAGTACATCCTCCTTTGGACAGGGGTCGCTAGTGAAAATAGTTATATACCCAATTTTTGCAGGCTAGCCAGGCAGAAGTTTGAAGCTTTATTGTGAGGTAATAATAGTTGATATGATGCATAAATGGTTATCCCCCAGTACATGTGGGTCTAACTAACAAAATAAAAAACTTTATTTATGGTGTATTA
>JALZUF010000011.1 GCA_023301785.1 Alphaproteobacteria bacterium
CGCGACCACATCATATGGGTCGGCCATTGCCACTTGTAATTCTTTATCAGAAAGAGAAAATGGTAGCATGTAATGTTTATGCGCCGTTTCTTTGTTGATAACGGCCAATGCTTCCGCATCAATAATCGTATTACTTGGATCAAAAACAGCAAAGCCAGAAACTTTGGCTAAGAACTCACTTAACGTTTCGGCATCAATAAAACCAAGCTCGACAAAAATCTCACCCATCATTTTATTGGAGATTTTCTTTTCTTGTAAGGCAACATTCAATTGATCTTCAGTAATCAACCCCATTGCCATCAGCTGGTCACCGATGCGGCCTATCTTATCAATGATATTTGTCGCTTCGGTAACTTTTAAATCTTTAGAACTACTTTTGTTTTCTTGCGCTTCAACTTCAGACACGAGCTCACTATCCACAACGAACTCAACTTCTTCGTTACTAAGCCCTATATCTTCACGACTTTTTTCTTGTGGTGCTTGAAAGTTCATCTTCTTAAGCTCTTCACGTATTTTATCCGTATGCGCCGATGACGATCCAGGCTTGGCCACAGGCTCTACTTTAGGCGCAGGCTTTGCAGACGGTGACATATTGATTTCATCATCAAATACAATACCCGGCTCTGGTGACATTGGCTTATCGTCTTTCATAGAACATCTCTTTAACTTTAAATTACGCGTGTTTCGAACACTAAGAATAACAGCAGAACGCTTTTGTTTCCACTTCTTACATTTAACAAGAAAAAGATTAACAATTTGATAGTTGATTATGTAATTAATAAACGGACTTTTGTCCAATATTACAGAACAAATAGAAGTTAAGCTTTTGAGAGAAAATGGTGCGCCCGGGAGGACTCGAACCTCCAACCTCTTGATTCGTAGTCAAGCACTCTATCCAGTTGAGCCACGGGCGCACATTTGTTCAAATCAGGCAAATCGCTGAATTGATTAACGAACGGACACTACATCAATAAATCGCCCTATTGCAAGCCTTAAAACAGATAAATTTTTGAAATTTTTATGTATTTATTTTGAGCAATAGAGTTTGTTTACTTGACTCTTTATGACGTTTCGGGTGAATTAAGCTGAATTTATAAATTTATTTGACAAAAACATTATTGATTTATCCATAATGCTATGCGGTTCAGGCTTAAAATGATGCAAAAAAATTACAAAAACCTTTTAAAACTCTCAATCTTGGCGACAAGCTTGCTAGCTATCCATAGCAATGCTGCATTGGCGCAGATTGATATGAATGAAAAGCCTGTCTTGGTTATTACAAACAAGGCAATGAAGCCAACAAACACCGCCCCTATCTACAGCCGCCCTTCAAGAGCGCCAGAGATCACAGCCGCGCAAGTTGCTGGCGAAGCGTACATGGAGCAAGGCACAACCGTTGTTGGCAAAAGAATTGAGACCCTAAGCAAAGATCTGTTTGGCGTTCAAAACACAATCACAAGACTATCTGAAACATTACGTAATGTTGAAAACCGTGGTCAAGACCGCGCCGCCAGCTACTATGCGAACGTTGCAACGATTAATACGCAACTTCAAACAGGAACAACCCCTGGTAATCCACGCTTAATTACAAAATTATCAAACGCTCAATCTGATTTAGATACATTGTCAAACAATGTTGCTGACCTAAACTCATTAGCTGTTGAAGTCTCAGAAGCCGCATCACGTAGCTCATACTTACTTGATACAATCCGCTCAACTTACAACCTGTCAGGTGCCGTTGAAGAAGATCACGCCCGCCTTGCCCAACTTGAAGATCAAGTCAATGGTACAGTGGTTAGTGTTGATCGCCTTCTAAATGATGTGAATGATGACATCACACGCACAACATCTTACATGGCGAGCGAACGTAACAACCTAAGAACATTATCATTGGGCGTTACTGACGGTAACCTTTACGGCAAAAGCTTAGCGAACCACCCATTTTCTCGCGCGCCGCAAAGCAACCTTTTACAACAAGCAAGCTATGGCAGTGCGCCTGTTGCCCCTATGCAAGTTGCCCCATCGGCGCCTGCTGGCAATCAAGGTGTTCGTCCCTTGGCAAAAATTCGCTTCGACAAGCCTAACGTAAATTACGAACAGCCAATTTATAACGCGGTTCAAAACGCCCTTCAACGCTTCCCGAACGGTCGCTTTGAAATCTTAGCCGTACACCCTACAGCTGGTAATGCCGCGCAAGTTGCGATTGAAAGCACAAGATCACGCCGTAATGCAGAAGAAGTTCTGAGAACACTAACGCAAATGGGTGTTTCATTAGATCGTATTGATCTTGCAACCGCGCCAAGTAACGATGCACGCTCCAGCGAAGTTCATATTTTCGTCAGATAAATGAAAAAAATAATCCTCGGCGTCGTTGTCCTTACAGCCCTCATCGTCGCAGGCATTAGCGCCTATAGCCTTTACAGAAGCTCACCACCAATCGCACCTGCCGAAGACCAAGCTTTATCTAATAAAAACAGTCTCTTCAGCCGAAAATCTAAACTAATAATTGCACGCCCTAGCAACGGCCCTCTTGTTATGACACAAGAACTAACCTTACCATTCCTAACCGATCATGAATTAACCTTTAAAATTCAAAACGATAAGGCAGAAAACTTAAAGCAAAATCAGAGAATAATTCTCTTTAGCAAACAAGATGAAATCTTACCACTCGCTGGCACGTTAACCGACGTGATGAAACATGATGTAGACAGCACAATATCAATTAAACTGCCACCTGAAGTTCAACTTGAAACCCTCTCAAATAAAATAAAAGTTATGACTTTTGTTAGTCGTACATCGCAACGCCTTCCTCTTGAGGCTTTGGAATATGATGACGAAAAAAATCCATTTATATGGATGGCAAAACCTACAGAAGATAAGAATAAGTTTATTGCAAAGAAGACATGGGTCGATGATGTCCGTGTTGGTGATACTTATTTTGAGCCAAACATTCGTGGACAGGCTTATAATTATTATATCCTTAATCCCAAAAGAATTTCCGAAGGTAAGGCTTATGTGATGCAAGAAACGCGCAT
>JALZUF010000012.1 GCA_023301785.1 Alphaproteobacteria bacterium
TGGAGCGTCAACGAAATTCGCGCCAAAATGAATAAGAATGGTCAAAACTTTGATATCAAAGAAACAATGAAGAACGAGCCATGGTGGGAAGATATGTGGAACGAGTAAAACTCGATAAAATCCACGTTGCTTAAGGTTATTTATTTTTCACTTTTTTGATAATAAGGCCTAATAAACAGCTAAGCCCTATCCAAAAAAATGAACTGCCAACAAGGTAAATCATCTCACTTTGGCTGGTCATGTTCTTCAAACGGAACATACCTAAATTGAAGGTCTCATCAATAAACAGCATAGGGCCAAAAAATAAAACGGCAGTCACAACATACCCTGTTTCATTTCTTGTGCTGATATCTAATACGAATGAAACGAGCATGAGAATTACAAAAAGTAATAACGGAATAACGTAAATCCAATATTTGAAAATACTTTTCATTTTAAGCCGTCTTCAAATTTAAAATTTCATGCTCTTGATAAAGGGCTGTTAACACAGAAACCATTTTATCAATGTCTGCTTTACTGTGCGCCGCCGTTGCAGTTAGGCGCATACGCTCTGTTCCTTTGGGAACGGTAGGGTAGTTAATAGGTTGTACATAAATGTCATGTTCTTTTAACAACGTGTCTGTCACCGCTTTACAGCAATGCGCATCGCCCACAATCAATGGGACAATATGGCTGTCGCCTTTTAGGTATGGCAGGTTATTTTTGTCTAATTGTTGTTTTAAATATTTGGCATTACTGTGCGCGCGCATACGCTCAATTTCTGATGTCTTCAAATATTCAACACTGGCCAAAGCACCCGCCAATGTTGCAGGCGGCAAAGCTGTTGTAAAAATAAAACCAGCAGCAAAGGAGCGTATCGCATCAATCATTGCGTGTGATCCTGTAATAAAACCACCCATCAAACCATAAGCTTTACCAAACGTGCCTTCCAAGATATCAACTTGATCTAACAAGCCGCGCTCTTCGGCGATACCGCCGCCTGTCGCGCCGTATAAACCAACGGCGTGTACTTCATCCAAGTAAGTCATGGCATTATATTGTTTAGCCAAGGCACAGATTTCCTCAATAGGGGCAATATCACCTTCCATCGAATATACAGATTCAAAAGCTATAATTTTGGGGCGCATTGGATCAGATTTTTTTAGCAAACTTTCTAAATGCTCTATATCATTATGACGATAGACGTGTGCTTCGCCTTTGCCGGATTTTATACCATGAATCATTGACGCATGATTAAGCGCATCAGAATATATAATTGGCGCATCCAGCAGTTTAATAAGCGTACTAAGCGCGCCTTCGTTTGCCACATAACCCGATGAAAAAACAAGCGCGGCTTCTTTTTGATGTAGATCCGCAAGCGCGGCTTCCAAATCAACGTGTAATTTTTGCGTCCCTGAAATATTACGTGTACCACCTGCGCCTGCGCCGTGATTATCAATGGCATTATGCATAGCCTCTAAAACAACTTTGTTTTGCCCCATACCCATATAGTCATTTGAACACCAAACGGTGACTTGTTTTGATGATCCATCAGGCGCGTGGTAAATGGCCTTGGGAAACTGCCCACATAAACGCTCCAGCGGGGCAAATACGCGATAACGCCCTTCTTGATGCAGGGTGTTTAGGCGTTGTTTGTATATGTCATTATAATCAATCATTATTTATTCATTCGCATTATCGAATTTTCAGATATACTTAACCATACTACATTGGCACAACAAGCAATTTAGGACAAATAAATGATTATTGTTTTCGGCTCTATTTATATGAAATTGGATATGACGGTCAAGCGTTTTCCAGAAAACGATGGTATAGCTTTGTCACATACATATACAATGACGCCCAGTGGCCGCGCCGCCAATCAAGCATTGGCTGGCGCAAGATGCGGTGCCAAAACCGCATTGGTTGGACGCGTTGGTGATGATGGGCCAGGCTTACGCATTCTACAAAGCTTAAAGCGTAACGGTGTCATGACATCAGGCGTAGCAAAATGTACTGAATTTCCAACGGGGATTGCGACGCTTGTGCATGATCAAGCAGGTAGCGAGCGCACATTTCTTGCCTTAGGGGCAAACAGCCTCATAAGTGCCGACCAAGCACCGTCCGATATTTTTCGTGAAAAGAATGTGTTACTTACGCAATTAGAAATCCCATTAGAGCAAAATGCGATGGTGATGAAAGCCGCCTATGATAAAAAATCAAAAGTTGTCTTAAACGCGTCATCTTTATCAACGCTGCCATTACCATTATTAGGCTTGGTTGATTATATGATTATTAATGAAAAACGTGTTTTGCAATTCGCGCAAAAATTAGACTTAGGTACTTTTAAAGACACAGTATCTGCCATGAGCGCAATCGCCAAAAAAGCGAACTTAACGTGCGTATCTTTTAATGAAAACGGCAGCGCACTGGCAAAATTTCCTGATGGAAAGGGCTATAAAATTAAACCACAAAAGACTATTGTTGTTGAAGATCTAGCCGGCTCGGAAGATTGTTTTTGCGGGACGTTCACCGCATGCTTACATGAAGGAAAGCCAATAATTGACGCTTTGAAATCTTCTATTGTTGCGTATGCCATTGTGGCAGGCCAAAAAGGGGAAGAGGAAGTTTATCCATACTTTGAAGGTGTTCAGGAAGAAGCGGAAGGTTATGGAGACGTAAAACCGTTATAAGCTAGCAAGCTAGGCTTTGACGTTAACGTTCGTACCACGAACGGGGGAGCTTGGAACACTAGCCGCTGCGGATTGCAATAAATCCGCAATCTGTTTATCAGATTCCGCATTTTGCTTAATCGCGTTCAACGCCAGATCATTTCTGGTTGCTGCGACTTGTAATGCTACTCCTGTAGTGGCGTCCATAGAATTCCCCATAAATTAAAATAATTAATTCACCTCTATAATATCACAAAAAGGATTAACTTTTTATAAATAAGTTCAATTTTTGGGAAAAATCCTTTTATGTCATTGTGAAAGCGGCGAAAGAGGCGTAACTTTGTATTATTACAAAATACAAACGCATGCATTGCAATACAAAGGCTTGAAAAGGTTAGGGGGCGATATGAATCAACAAATTTTAATGAATTTCTCAATGGCGCCAACCGAAGATGATATTTCTGTGATTGCAACCAACCAGCTTGAGACAATGCCCGATGAGTTGATCGAGCATGTCGAAAAACTAACCATTCAAATTGAAGATATGCCAGACGAGACAACGGAAAGTGATCTTGAACTGGATGACCCATACGAGTTATTGGTTTTGTATAAAGCGGGTAAGGAGCTTACCCCTGGTGTAGAAACCAAAGTTGCTAATGATGATGATGTCCTTATTCTATATCGCCGTTCTATCTTGGATGCATGGTGCGAAACAGGTGAAGATCTAACGCAAATTGTACGCGAATCCATGATCGAAGAAATCGGCAATCATTTTGAATTTTCTGATGATGATATCGAATCCATGAACAGCCAACATTATCAGGGCATGCTCTGAAATAAATTTATTGACATAAAATAAAAATCATTTTAAGTTCCTTTTATTAATTTTATTGGGAAAGAGCGTTATGACTGGTCAAACATTAGAAGATAGTGGGTTTCAGTATGTGTTTCAACATACTGGTTTTCAGAAAGATATTGATCCGGATTCTAGACAAAAAAGGTCATATACACAGCTTTACGCGTGCCTCTGATGGAGCTAGCTTAACTTTAAATGCACCAGAAGTTGCCGAAGTCATGACTGCGTTAAATGATGTTGATCATTTTGGTATGAGTCAAAGAAATTTTTCAGATAACTTAAATGCAAAAGCATTAAAATCCAAGAGTCCTAATGTTAGTGCTTTTCTGCTTTCAGCAGCTACAGCCCTTGATAAAAAAGATGGAACGAAAGCACTTAATGCTCAAAGAGTAGGCTTATCCTCTACAGGTGTAAAATCTGTATGCGCTGTTGCTTAGAGGTAATGCGTTAAACCAAACCTTTTTCTATGAACTTGGCCATACGTTTTGCAAAACCTGCTGGGTCTGGCAATGTTTGACCTTGAATAATTAACGCTTGATCTAACAATAACTGTGCAGCGTCTTTTAACGTTTCCGCATCGCTATTTTCAATCGCAATTTCGCTCAACTTTTTAATTAACGCATGGTTTGGGTTGATCTCTAAAATAGGCTTTCTATTTGGCTCATACTTTTGTTGTAATTTAAGGACTTGTTCCATGTGCATATCAACGCCACCTTCATCCGCCACTAAACAAACAGGGGAGTCCGTAAGACGTTTTGACGCACGCGCAAACGAGATGTGTTCCGCTAATTCAGTCTGAAGCGCAGTCGTTAGCGCATCAACATCAACACGGTCTTTTGGCTCATCTGTTTTATCTTCTGCGCCATCTTCTTTTTTGTCGAAACTATCAAGATTAATACTGCCTTGTGTCACAGATTGAAATTTCTTGCCGTCAAATTCTTTAATCTGTTGCAACCAAAATTCATCAACTGTATCGGTCATTAATAAAACCTCAACGCCGCGAGAGATAAAACCTTCAATCTGAGGGGAGCTTCGCATTGAGCTAACATTATCACCAGAGATATAGTAAATCGTATCTTGGTTTTCTGGCATACGCTCAACGTAATCTTTCAGGCTCGTTGCTTTTTCTGGATCATGGGTTGAAAAGAAACGGCAAATTTTGAAGATATTGTCACGATGCTCAACTGCATCATAAAGACCTTCTTTGATAACGCCGCCAAATTGATGCCAAAGCGCTGTAAAGGCTTCTTCATTATCACGCGATAATTTATCAATCTCACCCAAAACTTTTTTCGTTAAGCCATTACGAATTTTGTGAACAACAGGATTGGTCTGCAACATTTCACGACTGATATTCAACGGCAAGTCTTGGCTGTCCACAACACCGCGCACAAAACGCAGCCATGGATACATTAATGTATCAAGCTGATCAGTAATAAACACACGCTTCACATAGAGACGAAGCGCATTCTTACGTTCAGGATCATACAAATCCCATGGGCGTAATGATGGGATGTAAAGTAGGCCCGTATATTCAATCACACCTTCGGCTGTCCAATGTGATGTCATCAACGGCTCATCAAAGACATTACCAATATGATGATAAAATTCTTTGTATTGATCCGCCGTAATTTGATCTTTCGGTCGCGTCCAAAGGGCAGAGGCGGCATTAATAGGTTGCTCTTCTTCCTCGTCCGTCGCGTCATCTGCTTTTTTATTTTCTTCTGCAAATTTATCGTCCAAATAAATAGGCACTTCAACATGATCCGAATATTCCAAAACAATTTGTTTGATCTTGTCTTCTAAAAGATAATCAATTGAATCACCTTTCATATCCAACACAATCGCTGTGCCGTGAGCGTCTTCTAATATGGCCGCTTCTTCTGTTGTGGCTTCACGAATAGTAAAACCTGTTTGACCATCAGACTTCCACAGCCATGCTTGGTCTGTTCCCGCTTTTTGTGACACAACGGTCACGCCTTTGGCCACCATAAAACTGGCATAGAACCCAACACCAAATTGACCAATCAAAGACATATCTTTGTCTTGACCACTATTTTTTAAATTCTCTAAAATCGCCGCCGTACCAGAACGCGCAATCGTTCCTAAATTCTCAACCAGATCATCACGATCCATCCCAATACCATTGTCTTTGATGGTCAGGGTTGTTGTATTATTCTCTGGCGTAATACGAATATGAAATGGCGCAGACTTCTCCGTCAGTTTTGAATTTTGTAAGGCTTCATAACGCAGACGATCACAAGCATCCGCAGAGTTTGAAATAAGCTCCCGTAAGAACACATCGCGGTTTGAATAAAGCGCGTTGGTAACAATATCGAGCAGGCGAAAAACATCCGTCTCAAATTGCATCATCTCTTCGTTCGCGTTTTTAGACGCGTCGTCTTCTGGTGTTTCTTTAGGCATATCTTTTTTCTGGGCGTTTGTCATTTTTCTTACTCTGGTTAAATATTATATTGTTAGGTTGTCTTTATTATCTCATTAAGGATACAGCATTCCACTTTGCCATGATCCATCTTCATTTTTTAAATACTGATAGCGTTGATGTAAACGATAATCACCATCAATCCAAAATTCAATCATTTCAGGTTTAATGCGAAACCCCGTCCAATAATCGGGGCGAGGGATGTCTTCTTTGCCTTCGAATTGAGATTCATAATTCTCAACAAAATCTTTCAATTCCTGATAGCCACCTAATGGGCGTGATTGTTTGGACGCCCATGCGCCAATACGACTGCCGCGGTGGCGAGTGTTATAATATTCATCGGCTTCCTCGGCGCTGACTTCTTCGATGAC
>JALZUF010000013.1 GCA_023301785.1 Alphaproteobacteria bacterium
AAATGAATAAGGCTTACAAGGTGCGCGAACGCCGCCGCGAAATCTCCGCAATTTTGGGGGCTATTTTGATGCAACAAACAACCGAAGAAACAGAAAAAAAGGTGCTTGCTCATGGGTAAACCCGACTGGATGGAAGAAGAACAACAAAGAGCCGAAGAGCTAACCGAAACAGGCAAGACGACCAACAACGCCGCGCCAAAGCTTGAACGTGTCAAACGCGCTCCAAAGCGCAAACAGAAAGCATTTTATTTGCAGGAACAGCACGCCGATGCTTTTGAACTGCTTGTAATTGAGCAGAAAAAACAAGGCTTAAAAGCTCCCGAATTGATAGAAAGTGCAATCGAGTTATTGTTAAAAAAGCATGGTAAAAAACTATAGAATTTGATACTATAGAATTCTATAGTTTAAGGGTTTTATTTATGTTTACAGATATTAAAGAACTTGAAGCCGTCCAAACTATTCAGGGGTTTGATTTATATGACCTTGAAGAATTGGCGATTGTGGGGCTTGCAGATTTGTGCGAATACACAACCAAACTATCAAGGCGTTGTCGGGTTATGCGAGATATTTGGGAAGATGGAACATTCTCAATTGATGATGAAATCTATCGCGAAAATTTAGATGATGTTAATGGTCATTTGATTTTAGTGGCTGACATTCTGGCGGGTCGTGTAGTTCGTGAAGTCTAAGCCAGGGCAATTTGCTTTTTAATTGCCCTAGCTGGGTTACAACGAAAACGCCCCACCACAAGGGCAGGGCGTATCACCGTATAGGTCACAATCATCGGCACTTCTGCCTGTACTGCATTATCAACTTATAGAATTATCATCGGTTGGTCTATAAATACCTTTGGGTGAATGACCGCGAAGCGGGCAGGGGGCAAAGCCCCTAATCTAATAAGCGTTGTTGTCCTTCTTCTTCTAGCTGTTCATGCCTAGATTTACGGCGTATTTCAGTAATAAATCTGGCGCGTTCACCGTTGAAAATAATTGCAGGATTGATAAACCAAATATCGCGGGCGGTAGTTTTTGCGATTAGGTTTTTAGATGCCAGTTCTTGCAATCCACGCATAAAGGTTTGACGTGTTCCGCCTACCTTGCCTTTAAAGCGTTCCTCATAATCTGCAAAGCTCAAAACCACTTCACCCTTGTTTAAGGCTCTAGTAGAAACTTGGTGCATAACGAATTCACAAACACGTTGAGCAGGTTTGCCAAGCTCGAACAATATGTGCATGTGTGCGGCGTAAACTTTAACGAATTTATCCGTTTCTACCGTTTTAATTTTAGCCATTGCAATTTGATCGTCTGCAATATGGCCTGTATCCGTATTTACTAAAGCTTGCTTTCCGTTGAAAACTATTTCTGTCCGCTTTCTCTGCTCTGGCTGTAGGTCACTACCCACGATAAAAGGGTTTTCCCTGTATGTGGGTAACTTTCTTAATTGTGTCGATTTCTGTTCCAAAATAACGCCCTTTCCTGCTATTTGATTCTCCTACAGTTGTAGCACTTTATTCCAAAAAGTCAATATAAATTGGAATACCATAGTATAAAAGCAGGAATATCATGTTCCAGTTCCCGTAATGTGAAGCCAGTCACAGTAAGGGTTTCAGGGGTTTCCCTTCTTAAGTCTTAAAATAGATAAAAATGATGTCGCGCTTTGCGCGTCTTTAATGGGGGGCTTTGCCCCCCAACCCCCCCAAAATATTTACAGACCAACCGATGATAGGTAAAACGTGTTTTAAAGCCTCTAGGGGGCTTTTAACGGTGTTCGTGGTGTCATTGGTGCAATGATGTTAAAAACGCCGTCCTGACGCTCCCAAAAAGCTGGGAAGGTCGGCGTTTTTAACTCGCCAAGGGGGATGATTTATCTTTTTTCGCTGAACCTGACGCGCTCCGCTTGTCGGGTACGAAACCGCATCAAACGCAAAAAGCGCGTTTGACACTCTCCGCACCTTTTCAAAGTTAGCCTGGTGCAATTGTTTTTTAATTGCTCCAAGCGGATTACTTCGAGTAAAAGCCCTTTGTGTATCGTCTGTATTCTTTGGCTGTGCCGCTGGCAATCATTGCCGCGTTGATCTCCTGACCATTGGGAAGGAAACAACGCGCAACGGTGCGCCCATATCGGTCTGTTTCAATCTTCCTGCAATTAAGCTTTTGACCTTGCGCCAGTGCTTTTAATTTGTCCGTGGCGGCGTTGTGTCCGCTTTCGTTTTTCTCTGGTGCATCAACACCCCATAATCTAATAGATGGCTTGTGTCCGTCTATATAAAGCGTGTCACCATCAACAACAAAGCGCGTTTTACCTTGATATGTTTCGTTTTCAAGTGGTGGGGTAGGGCGGTTCTGCCAGACAAAAAAAGCCACAACAAAAAAGGCAATAATCACAATGTAAAAACTATCTGGCATAAATCATTCCTTTTATTCTGGCTTGCTGTCGCGTCCTGCGTTGCGTCCTTGTGGTCTGCCTTCTTGTCGCCCCTGTGGTCTTGATGATGTGTTTTCGTTGCTTTGGGTGCTGGCAGGTTTAAAGCTACCTTTTAGGCTTTCTGGTTTTCGTTGTTCTGCAAATCGTTCGTCAATGTTTGCTTGTAATTCTTCGCGCCTTTGCAATATTTCAGTATCTATCGAAGCGCGTCCAGTGCTGTTTTTATTTTCGGCTCTTTCGTTCTGTCTTTCGTGAAGGCTGGTTAATCTGTCGCGGCGGCGTTCCTCGGTGCGCTCTATAGCGGCAAATGATTTTTTAAATTCATTAAGCGAAGCCGTATCACGTTTATTTTGTCCTGTGATATTTCGTATTAATCCACGCAAGCCAAAGGAGCGCGAAAGTTTATAATTTAAAGCGTCAACCTCTCTGTCAATTTCGGCTTTTTGCTTTCCGTTTTCTTTCTCTAGAATTTTCTCTAAGCGTGAAAACTGCTTTTCTTGTAATGCTTCCCTGTCTTGCGTTTTAGCGTTTACGGAGTTGTCAAATTCTTCGCGCTTGGTATTTGACCACTCGTTGAGTTTTTCTTTCTCAGCGGCAATCTGTGCAGATAAAACGGCATGTTGCGCAAGCATCTTTGCAAGTTTTATATTTTCGCTTTCTGCGTTGTTATTTTCTCCACCAATGCGGGTTTTTTCTCCCCTTTTTTCCATTTCATTGGCGGCTGTGCCTTTGTGCTGTTGCGGGGTTTTATCTATGCCCTGTTCAACATAGGAGCGATGGTCTACACGTTCTTTATGTCCGTTATGTTCTAACACATGATTTTGATGGTTCGCCCATAACTCGCGCCAGTTCTCTAGCTCTTTGGGATTGTTCCAATCACGGTTTTTCTTGCCGAAGCCTTCCGCCGTTAGCTCGCGCATTGTGAGCATAACGTGTGCGTGGTGGTTTCGTTGGTCGCCTGTTTCGTTCGGGGCATGAATGGCAATATCGGCAATCATGCCTTTTGAAACGAAAGCATCGGAGACAAACTCACGAACTAGCTCTTTGCGTTGTTCGGGTGTTAGCTCGTGAGGCAATGACAATTGCACTTCTCGGGCAAGTTGTGCGTCCTTGCGGCGTTCAACTTTTTCGACAGCATTCCAGAGCTGGGAGCGGTCACCCATCCAGTCGGGCGTGTTGTCGGGCGTCATGATTTCCTCGTGCAAAGTTCCACCTTTGCGCGTGTAATCATGAGTAAGTCCAGTTCTATCGCATTCGATAGAATTGGACGCACGATAAGCGGCGGCAGCGGTGGCACTTCTGCCACTGCTCCGCTTGATGACTTGAGCTGAAAAGCGATAGTCAGCCACGGCAAAGCCGTTCTTTGTTTTTGCGAAGCGAAAACCGCACACATTCGGAGAATGTATAAGTGCGCACTTGTTGTGCTCGTTCCTCGCCCTGCCTGTGATTGCTCTGCATTTCTATTTCTGAATTTTCCACACTCTGCCCTTCGATATTCTATCGCCAATTATTATTTTTTGCATTTCGCTCTCTGCGCATTTTGTCTTTCGCATTTTCCTTTTTTGCCCTTGACTATTTACCATAACCTATGATAGCGTTTTTTATGGACAATTTACAATCAAATTCTAATACTATGAATGATGCCGCCACCTCTGCACCTTCTGAAGCTAAACCAGCCAAACGCTCAAAACCTGCAAAAGCTCGCCTATCTCCTGAAGATAAAATCGCCGCATTAGAACTAAAGCAAAATCAACTTGCTGAACAAATCAAAGACCAAAAGGCAAAAATTACAGCCAAAAATCGCAAAGAGGACACACGCCGAAAAATTATAACTGGTGCAATTGCTCTCGAACACATGGAGCATGACCCGAACTTTAAAAACGTTATGACCGATTTACTAAAAAAGCACGTTAAAGAAAGCGATTTAAAACTATTCGAGTTCTAAGCTATGGGATATGACCTAAGCACAGGCCGCTACAATCATTCTTTTGAAAGATTGAAGCCGTTTAAGGTTGAGAAAAATTTACTTACTTTCGCCACAGCCAGAACAGGCAAAGGCGCAACGCAAATCATCCCTTGGTTATTAGAAAACACAAATACAAATGCGCTTGTAATTGACCCCAAAGGCGAAGCCCTTGAAGCTACATTAGAAAAACGCTCATCGGTTAGAAAAGTTTATGCCCTCGACCCTTTCAATACTACGAACAACACTGACCACGTAAAAGCGTTTATAAACGTTCTTGATTTTATTAACCCCTTGGCAAATTCAGCGTTTAGAGAAATTAACGCACTGGCTGACGGTTTAATCATGCGACACGATGCCAAAGGCGCACACTGGGACGGTGGCGGCGTTGAAATCCTCGCGGGTTTTATTGCTCACGTTTTAAGCTGGCCTGACTATGAGGGGCGAAGGTCGCTTGTTACCGTTCGCCGTTTGCTGACTTTGCAAATAGAAGAATTTAACAACGTTATTGACGAAATGGCTGCAAATCATAATTGCGGAAATCTTCCCGCCGTTGCCGCTGCAAAAATCAATAATTCAGGCAATGAAGCCAATCATTTTATTTCAGTGGCGGTATCCAATACAAAATGGATTGATGACCCCGATATATCACAATTAATGGCATCGTCTAGCTTTGACTTACGCGAAATAAAAACCAAAAGAATAGATGTGTTCTTGATTTTGCCAGTTGAAGCACTGGGCGACTATGGGCGTTTTTTGCGCTTGTTTGTTCGAATTGCGCTTTACTACATGCAAGTAAAAATAACCACAAAAAAGGGCAAGCAAAAATTAAAGGGTAAAGAAGTTTATTTTATTCTCGATGAAGCTTTTTCGCTCGGTCATATTGCTGAAATCGAAAGCTCAATGTCTGCAATGCCCGGCTTTAATCTTCGCATGTGGACTTTTTGGCAAGACCTAAATCAAATAATAAAACGCTATGACGAAAAAGGCGCAGGCACTTTCATTGCCAACGCTGACGCAATTTATTTTTTTGGTGTTAATGACCAACACACAGCCGACTATGTAAGTAAGGCCACGGGGTTAATTGAAGAACATGAAATAGGTGTAAGGCCGCCCAACGCGCCACAGATAGAAATTGCATTGTTTGCCGATAAACCAGACCCAATTGAACAACAAAACAAACAAGCAAAATATCAAGATGAAATGAACCAATACCAACACGCGCGAAATGTGATTGGTCGCCCTCGTATTACTCCTGATATGGTGCAACGCTTAACGGCAAGAAATCCAAATCGTGGTATTGCAGAAACTGCGCTTGTACTTCGTGAAGGTGTTTGTTACACGCAAAATTTACGCGCCTATTTTGAACCCGAACCAGTACCCAAGCCACAGTCCGCGCCACAAAATGAAATTACGTTTCTAGATTATTTCAGGAATTTTGATAGTGAGTTGATTGCATTTTGGTTGATTATTATTGCAGGTGTAACTGTTTGGGGGTATTTCGGTTTTCATCTATGGGTAAATGACTTGTATTTCGAAGCCTTGTTTTTAGGTGGCTTTTTGGGCGGTGTAACAATGTTTTTATTACAACAAACCTATGCGTTTATTTGTCATTTGTTTTTTGAATAAGTAGCTACAACGCTTCTATCGTGTTCAATTTGAAGGGGTCTTAATGTGTCCTCAACGCTCATTTGATTGCGTTGGCAGTATTCAGCCCATGTCATGCCGTTGGGGTCTGTGTGTTCTAAACAATCGCGCACCTGTTCCAGTGTAAATAAATTCTGGTTAAATTCGCCTAGTGGTCTATCTGGTTGTGCATCCTTGCTCATATTCTAAGCGGTAAAGAGTAAGCCGCTATATGTCAAGAAAAAACCGCCCTGCCCTACTCTAGCGGCTCTATTATTTTTCGCACTCTCACAACGCTATAGCCGTCCTCGTGGCCTTCGATTTGTGGGTTGTGGGCTTCGTATGCTTCGCGGGTTTGTTGCTCGTCTGGGCGGCTGTACTGCCATAAAAAATGACCTTGGCGAGTTACCACACCAAAGCCTGAAAATTTACGCGGCTTATTGGTCACGTGCTTTGCGCTCTCGAATGATGAACTTGCCAGACAATGACAAGCCGTTGGTGATCGCGCCAGAAAACCCGCCTTTTTCATCTGGGAAAACTGTTCCCGCTTTCGTCCATGCGGTTTTTTCTTCTCCGTTGCCGTCTTTGTAGTTTTCCCCTATTAAAATATCATGTGGTTTTTTGCTCATTTGGTTGCCCTTCCGTGGGTTGGTGTTAGTCCTGGTCAACTGCTTTTTGTTGACCAAGACGGGTTGTTAATCAATACCATGATTACACCAAAGCGTTAAGGCTTGATTAAAGGCGCGGGAGTGTCGGGCGCGTTCTGTGCGCTCGATGCGGTTCGTGGCTCAACAAGCGAAGCGCGTTAGTGGTTTACAAAACTATAGAATTTGATACTATAAAAATCTATACTATAGAATTCTATGGTTTCACCACAAAGGGGCAACATGAAAAAAATCAAAATCGTTTCCATCTGGAACCCTAAAGGGGGGCAGGGCAAATCACTGCTTTCTATTAACCTTGCCGCCGCCGCCTGTGAAATGGGTTTAAAGCCGCTCGTTATCTGTCAAGACCAGCAAGGCACGGCGATGCTTTACCACAAACAAGGCAATTTACCGTTTCAAGTTGTAGGAGAGCCACCAGCAAGCAAGCCTGACGCTGACATTGTGTTAATCGACCATCAAGCCAGTGATTGGGAAGTGCCAGACACTCAATTGATTGTCATGCCGTTAAAACCTGCTCGCGACCAGTTCGCAACCTATATTGACGCATTCAAACGCGCTCATAAAAAAGGCCGTGAAATCATCACGGTTGTTACAGACGGACAAGCACACCGCGCCAGTGAGAAAGCCACCACAGAACATTTACAAGGGCAGGGGGCGCATGTCGTACCGTCTAGCGGGGTGTTTAGTCGTGCCGCCGAAGAATACCGCACCATTTTTGACGAAAAAATGAATAAGGCTTACAAGGTGCGCGAACGCCGCCGCGAAATCTCCGCAATTTTGGGGGCTATTTTGATGCAACAAACAACCGAAGAAACAGAAAAAA
>JALZUF010000014.1 GCA_023301785.1 Alphaproteobacteria bacterium
CGACGTTTTATCGTCTGTAATTTATCGACTAAGGACATGGTTGCATTTCATAGAATATTAACGTTTTCAGGGCATATTATTAGCAGGGTTTAAACGATTTACAAAGAGCTTAAAATATATGGACAATCACTTCCTATACGCGCAGATATTTGGATGTATTGCGTGCGCTATCACAATTTGGCGACTACAGTTTAAAAATCCACGTTATATCGCTTTAGGGGAAGTTCCCACAGCCTTTTTCTGGTCGCTACAATATTTTCTTCTCAATGCACACGCAGGCTTAATTATCAACGCTTTGTGTATAATCAGGGGCGCTTTGGTATATTTCGTGCCTGATGTATTCTTAAAATACGTCATTGGCATTTTTCTTTGCTTGGTGACGACAATCCTCCTCAGCATCTCTTTCGATATATTCAACTTACTCGCGCTGATTGCTGTATATATATATGCAACATCTTGTATGTTTAGGGATAATCGTCCCATCATGGCTCGCCTGATATTAATCCATAATTTCCCATGGATTGCCTATAATGTTATTTTCCTCTCATATTTCGGCATCCTTGCGTCCACGTTAGGAATAGTCTCTGTCATCATCGGTATGTATCGCCATGAGAACTGGGAGATAAACAATTCGCCACTAAATTTCATCAAATCATTATTAATGATATCAAGCCCACCCCTTATAGAAGAAACAAACTATGTTTGATGATCTCTTTATATGGGCGCAAATCATGGGAGCATTGGGCTTATTAGCTAACGTAATCTCTTGGCAAATAAAGAAACCACGCCATATTATTTTAGCAACTGTTCCATGTAACATTCTTTGGGCATCTCATTACGCTATGCTTGGCGCACCATTAGGTGCGATTGCAAACCTATGTTCCTGCTTTAAAAATTTAGGCTTGGCATTCGTGCAAGATCGTCTCGTGCCGTATATCATTTACGGATCTATTCTTCTGACATGGGGTATTGGTTTGTACTTTTATGAATTTTGGTACGACATTTTGCCCCTATTCAGTATTGCCATCTTGAATTTAGGCTTACTTTTTAGAGACAACCGCCCTTTAATTGCACGAACCACGCTTATTCATTGCACCTTCGGGTTAGTTTACGACAGTATAGTTGGGTCTTATGTCGGTTTCTTTTGTGGTGTTTTTATTATGGTGTCTGCGCTTATAGGAATGTATCGATACGAAAACTGGGAGATTGGGAAATGTTATAAAACATTCATCCCTAGCCTTACTCGTTCTTTATTGTTTTCTAGTTTAAAACCCACGCTATAAGATTTTATTCTGCGGCAATCTTTAAGCTGTCAATTTCCGCCGCTTTGGTTTCAACCATTTCAACGATATGATCGACGATATCTTGATCACCGGCATGAAAACGGTGCGCTTTATCACCACCGACATAAATTTGATGATTATTCGCGCCGCCGCCCGTTAAGCCAATATCCGTCATCAATGCTTCACCTGGGCCATTCACAACACAGCCAATAATACTAACCGTCATTGGTGTTGTAATATGCGCAATACGCTCTTCCAACCTTGCTACCGTATCAATTACTTGGAATTGCTGGCGCGCGCACGATGGGCAAGAAATAACATTCACACCACGATGGCGCAGACCAAGGGACTTCAATATATCAAAACCAGCTTTAATCTCTTCAACAGGATCCGCGCTTAAAGACACACGAATTGTGTCACCAATACCCGCCCAAAGAAGATTTCCCATACCAATAGCAGATTTAATAGTCCCTGTACGTAAACCACCCGCTTCGGTAATACCAACATGAAGCGGATAATCACAAGCCTCACCCAACTGCTGATAAGCCGCGCAAGCCATAAAAACATCGGATGCTTTGCAGGATATCTTAAAATTAAAGAAATCATGATCTTCTAATATACGGATATGACGTAGGGCACTTTCAACCATCGCATCAGGGCAAGGCTCACCATATTGCTCTAATAAGTCACGCTCAAGCGAGCCAGCATTGACACCAATACGCATTGAACAGTTGTTATCTTTGGCCGCCTTAATAACCTCTTTAACCCGCGCTTCATTCCCAATATTGCCAGGATTAATACGCAAACAGGCCGCACCATTCTCGGCGGCCTCAATACCACGCTTATAATGAAAATGAATATCAGCCACGATAGGTACGGTAACTTCGGGGACAATTTGCTTTAGCGCAGCAGAACTTTCCTCATCAGGGCAAGACACACGTACGATATCCGCTCCCGCCACTTCAAGCGCACGTATTTGCTCAATCGTGCCTTTAACGTCCGTGGTCAGGGTATTCGTCATAGATTGCACAGTAATCGGCGCATCACCACCAACGGCAACGTCACCCACCCAGATCTTACGACTTTTACGTCGTTCAATCATTCTCCACGGTCTAACACTGTTGTGATCCATACTCATAGCCAATGGTTTAGCGCGTTTAGGTAGGCGTTTTCAATATTATTCGGCATTTACAGTAAAATTATCAGGGCTCAGCTTCACTTTACGCTTCACTTCAGCGGCTCGGCCGATTGTCCCCGCCTCTTTTCCATCTAATAAAACCTTCACCCCACCAGCATTACCAGTGGTCAGCAACAAGCCTTCTTGATCAGGAACGATATATTTATCACCAGCCTTAAGAACCTGACTAAGCAGTTTTTTGCCCTTCGCATCCTTGATTTCAACCCAGCTGTCTTGTGTAACAACCAATTCCATAGGATTGGCTTCTTTTTGAACGGCTTCAACAACGACTTCCTCAATAGGCTCAGCAGGTTTGAGCATATCAATGCGTCCTTGCAACAAGCTTTCAGGCACAGGCGGAATGGCTTGCTTATATATAGTCGGCGTATGAAAAATTGACCAATAGGATATAAGCAAGATTAAACCAACCAATGATCCTGTGATGATCAACGCATTCGGCGTATTATGTTCTTCATAAGTGACAGGGAATTGAAGGCTAGGCTTATTACGCTTTCCAACAGATTGTGCCTTAAATAAATGCACCATTTTGTCGCCATCAAGGCCAAGATACTCACTGTAAGCTCTGACAAAGCCAATGGCATAGACCCGCCCCGGCAACTTATCTAGCTTTAATTTCTCTAAGGCGTCTAATTGTGATGCGCGAATGCGAAGATTGCCCTCCACCTCCATCAGGCTCTGGCCATAATGTTCACGGGTTTTCTTCAGGATTTGCCCAACGGACATTTCCTTATAACTATCTAAATCAATTGGATGTTGTGCGTCGTTTTGCGTACCAGTATCATTCATTAGAAAAAGATAACTCAATTAAAACATAAAGTCATCTTTTTGGTTATCACTTACCAAAATCAAAACCTGGACGAGGCATGAACTGCCACATTAACTTATTTTCACCCCCACGAGAAAACAGCTCTAACTGGGCATTGAATCCTTTTTCATACATTGCATCCTCAAAATCATCACGAGGCATACGAAGCTTAAACTCAACATCAGCACTACCTTTAAACCTTGCAACTAACGTACCCCCTAGGGCCTCGCAGGCCGCAACGACAACGTTATCAAGACTTGTTCCAGAATTATTACTATTTAACACAACACCCTTTGGCACAGTCATACTCCTTCAAAAATGAAGTGTGTTTTCTACACAAATTGTAAAATTATGTCAATAAAATTATTCTTCTTGATCAAGGCCATAGGCCGTATGAAGTGCGCGCACCGCTAATTCAAGGTATTCTTTATCAATCACGACACTAATCTTGATTTCGGACGTTGAGATAACCTGAATATTAATACCCTTGGCCGCCAATGTTTCAAACATGATCTTCGCCACACCCGCGTGCGATACCATACCGATACCAACAACGGAAATCTTAACAATATCTCTATTTGTTTTGATTGTTGCACCCTCTAGGCTCTCGATCCCCTCAAGGCAAGTGATCGCCTTTTCAACATCATCTTTAGGCGCGGTAAACGTAATGTCGGTTACTTTACCATCCGCAGAAACATTCTGCACAATCATATCCACATTGACTTCACAATCGGTCAGCGGGCCAAAAACCTTTGCCGCAATCCCCGGAATATCTGGCACATCCAATAAAGTGATCTTTGCTTCGCCCTTATCATAGGCAACCCCATTCACAACATGCTTTTCCATTATATCTTCCTCTCTTGTCACCAATGTCCCTGGCAGGTCACTACCAATCGTATCTTCAAAACTTGATAAAACCTGAATAGGAATATCGCGTTTATAAGCCATTTCAACCGAACGTGTTTGCAATACCTTCGCCCCAAGTGATGCCAGCTCCAGCATTTCTTCATAAGAAATCTTATCAATTTTCTTCGCTTTTTTAACAATGCGTGGATCGGTTGTATAAACCCCATTTACATCAGTATATATGTCACAACGATCCGCATTTAACGCCGCCGCCAAGGCCACCGCCGTCGTGTCAGACCCACCGCGGCCTAATGTTGCAATACGTCCACGCTCTGTCACGCCTTGAAACCCAGCCAATACAGCAACTTGACCGCCTTTAATGTGTTCCAACATTTTGGAACCATCAATATCTTCAATGCGGGCTTTCCCATGCACTTCACTACAAAGGATCGGCACTTGCCACCCCATCCAGCTACGCGCTTCAATACCTTGTTTTTGCAAAGCAATCGCCATAAGCCCTGCTGTGACTTGCTCACCACTTGAAACAACTGCGTCATACTCACGCGCATCAAAACTAGGGGAAATTGTAGAGCAATGCTCAACCAATTTATTCGTCACACCAGACAT
>JALZUF010000015.1 GCA_023301785.1 Alphaproteobacteria bacterium
CCATAACTAAATATTGGTAGCTCCTGTGATTGGTCCCCATATCGGGTTATACTGATCCAGATTGCAAAGATAGGTAGTTGTAGTGATAGGACGCTAAGCACGAAGGAATTGTAGCACCTTCGAATAGTCAGCTTGATGCCAGTACAGCTAAGTGGTGAAAAGGAAAGTGGCGCTTACTGATACTCTGACTAAAACGAAACGGCTTCGATTCTTGAAAGTGTACATTTGAGGCTCCTTCCGGTCCCCAAACACTTTCATGGTTCCCACGCCTCTCCCCCCCCGGAGGTTGACACCCTGGTTTCCTTTTTGAAATCCAGGCTTTATTCTACTCGTTTGCCCACGTGGTAAATAATCAAAAAATCCAATAGTAAAGATCTTCAACTCCTAAAAAGCAATAGCAAATACCATTTCCCAAAATCAAGATTTCAGAAAATACCATTTCCCTGTAATTACTGTTTAGAACTCTTGACTTTACCTTTCCTTCTTTAATTATTCTGCTAATGGCTTACTGCCTTTAACCAACCACTTTTCTTTTCACAACCGCATCGTTGCTCTTTTGACTAGAGTTACGCAAGAGACAAGGAGTCTCTGCATATCTTTCCTCTCGTTTCGTTTCCTTTCTTTTCTTTTCCCCCTTTTCTTATTCCAACGTTCTTAATCCTTTCCTAAGTGACCCTAATCCGGTCTGAAGACAGAAGAAATCTTGAAGAACCAGAGAAAAACAATTGAGAACAATGTCGACTAAAAATAGCCCAGCAAAGTCTGCCGCAGCTGCTTCCGCGAAGTCGGAAGAACTGGCAGGCATGCAGACTCAAGAGGCTGATAAGAGTCCCGTCAAGAGCCCCATGAGGCCGGTCGCAGACAAAGAAAATGCAGCCAGAGAAGGCAGCAACAAAGCAGAAGCCGCTCGCGAGGCAGATGGTAGGGGGAGCAAGTCTCCGAATGTAGGGCAAAAATCACCCCAGAAGACATCGCCACTCAAGGCCAACTCATCACAGCCGGCAGCTAGCGCTTTCCTAATGAGAGTCCCCGAAGCAGATCGCTATTCCTACCCAGCATCTGGCTCATCAGACTACTCAGCCCCAGGAAGGACTTCCCCCAGGGATGACAGATCATACGCGAACCGACTAACAGGGTTACGCGCTCCAATGTCCATACCTGATGAATCATGGGAAGGTGATACCTCATCCAGAAGTCATTCACCCCACAGCCAAACCACGGGCACCGTATCGTTTGAGGAAGTTGAGGATGCAGCAGCAGAACTGGAGATGTTGGAGTTGCTCGTGAAAAGAGCGGAGCAGAGGAAGAAACTGAGACTTTTGCAGAAGCAGCACCACGACAGCAAAGCCAGTTCGTCCAGCGGCTCAGAGAGCTCGAGATCTTCCATCAACCGACCCCTGACCTATAAACCTAAAGTCATGTCCTCTCAAGCTGTGAATCCGGTTCATAAACCCAATATCGATGAGTCGGCAGCAGTGGAAGCCCCACAGGCGAGTGCCCTAGCAAGGCCTAAGTGCGAGCCCGCCTTAGCACCTCCTGGGCTGACCAAGGCCACCCCGGCAGTCCCCAACACACGAACGGTAAAGGCCCAAATAGAGCACAGACCACCGAAAGTGAACCAGGTGTCTCCCGCACAGCCGAGGCTGGACACACCCCAGCTCAGTCATCCTCAGAGGGAGAGATCCCAAGGAAGGTCTGATGAGCAGAGAGAGGCCATTGCACTGGCCAAGCACTCCCAGGAAGCCCTCCAGAAGGTGGTGGAAAGCAGGAAAGCTCAGCCGACCAGGTCAGCCGAGTCCAGGGTCCTGGATCCCCACGAGGCACTCATGGGAGATGAAGACATCAAGCCGCATCCCAGTCAACTGGACCAAGAACCCGAATTGTCCACTGAGCAATTGGCTTTGGAACAGCTGGCTCGAGCTAAAGTCAGAAGAGATCTCCCCGTGGACGATCCGACTCAGAAAGTTCAAGCAGAAGATGTGGAAAGAGAGGCACGGGATCTCCGCCTTAGGCTGGAAGCCACGGAAAGGCAAGAGGCCCGCATGCTGAAGCATGAGCTGATGCCCGAGACTCCCAGTACAACGGGAGCATGCGCGCATGAGGAGAATCGTGCACAGGTGCAAGCCTACCATAGCTCTCCAGTGACAAACTGGGCTGGAATTGGCAGAGAAGCAGATGCCAAACCCGTCCCTGACATAATGAATCCCACCTACGTGACGAGACGATCCGAGGACTTGGAGAACTCTCAGAAAAGTGTCGAGAGCAAGCTGAGAAGAAACAGGGCACTATCGAATGCTCACGAAGTAAATCCCCATGTCCCTGAATGGAACGAACTGAAAGCAGCCAAAGGGAAGGCTGACCAACTGATAGACAAGGCAAAGACCTTCGCCACCCTAATGGAAGAAAGAAGGGTCAGACTGTCTCTCTTAGTCTCTGCCCTGCAGAGAGAACAGAACTCCTTCGGAACGGACACTGGCATCAATGATGCAGTCGACCGACTGAACAGAATCTTGGCTTC
>JALZUF010000016.1 GCA_023301785.1 Alphaproteobacteria bacterium
TTCAGGGCGATCAAAAAGCAGCTTAACCCTTATATAAGAAATAACAAATTGATGAACCGTCCAGACGTAAAGAAAACAGGCTCTCAAAAAGCACGTAACAGTGCCGCAAGATTAATGGCGGTGCAGACGGTTTATCAAATGCATAAGAACGATCAAGACGCTGAAAGCGCGATCGCTGAATTCATCAATCACCGCTTTGGTATTGATGCTGATGGTGATGACATGGTCACACCTGATGAAGATCATTTTGCCCTGGTTGTGCGCGGCGTTGCCGAGCATGGCGGGCAATTAGAAGATATGATCTTACAAAACAGATCAAAAAAAGAAGCTCCAGTTATTGAGGTTGTTGCAAAAGAAGAGGGTGATACTGAGGCTGAAACAGTCATAAAAGCAGAAGAAGCCCCCATCGTTGTTCAAAAAACAGAAGCCCTTCTTCAGGCGATACTTCTATGCGGAACATTTGAGCTTATGGTGCTTCAATCAATCGATTCTCCCATTATCATTGCTGATTACCTAAACGTTACACATGCGTTCTATGAAAAAGGCGAAGCCAAGCTTGTAAACGCGATGTTAGATTCAATCCAAAAAACTGTGCGTTCTTAAGGGGTTAGCACTCTTATTTATCACAATACCAAATTCTTTATATTCCATAAAATAACTTTTGTTGTATATCAATACGTTAGTATGCAGGTGAAAACGTTTTATTAACTATTTCAAGGTAAACTTAAAGAAGATTAGGGTTACACAGGGTTAAGGCGTTCTCGCCATAGAAAAACAAGAACAAATGAAATACGTAGCAATTTTATTACTAGCAATTGTACTTACTGGTGCGGGGGGCGCCGGTGGGTACTTTTTCTTCCAAAAGCAAGCCGTGGCTTCTTTGGGGCCAGAAAAGGCTGATGCTTTAGCAGAAAAGTTAGCGCGCGACAAAGAGGCAAGGCTGACGGAAGAGGAGGCCAAAAACTTACGCTTTGTAAAGCTTGAGCCGATCATTCTTCCAATCATTGATGCAAATGGCGTCAATCAAGTGGTTACACTTATACTAACACTTGAGGTCAATAGCGAAGAAAACGAAAAGTTCGTTGAAGCTTTAAAGCCGCGCTTAAAAGATGCTTATCTTCAGGATATGTATGGCGTGTTAAGTCGTACAGCGAATTTAAAAGAAGGCATGATCAAAGTGGATGAGCTTAAAACACGTCTAAACAAAGTGTCGGCAAAAGTCTTAGGCGAGAAAAAAGTAAACAGCGTACTTCTTCAAGTCGTAAATCAACGCCCAATCTAAAGCCTAAATCCCACCACCAGCGGTACGCGCGGCATTTTCATCGCCAGCACCTTTATTAAATCGTCCAACATTTCCAAGTAATTGCTCTAAGAAAGTAACTTCGTTACCGCCAGTATGTGTTTTACGACGTACTTTTGGAACTTGTGTACGATTAGTATCAACTTCTTCCATAGTCTGAACGATACCTTCTTCGTTAAAGGCAACAACCACAACACGCTCATCTTTGACTTCAGGATCAAAAATCCCTTTCTTCTCCATTTTCTGACCAATGTAATACCAAACATTGTCATCAAACGGTGCAACAGTCGTCGGAGATCCTAAAGATTTCAGGACATTGGTACGCGTACTAATGCCTGGTGTAATCTCGCTCATGCGGAAATCTTCAACAAGATTGCCACGATTGGACTTCGTTGGGGTACAGGCCGTAATGACCAAAAAACTAACAAGTAAGCTAAGAAGTATTTTCATGCTTGCCATAGTACGTTGAACATCTTAAAAATCAAGAGATGTTTAAATTTTTCAAAGATAAGCGTAAACGCAAAAAAACAGCCCAAACGATGTACGAGGGCGTAGTCCGTTCTGCTCGTCAACCTGTGTTCTACGAGGATATGGCTGTGCCAGATACCGTTGATGGCCGGTTTGAGATGATCTCCCTTCATTGCTATATCCTTGTTCACCGCTTAAGTCAGTCAGATGAGCCAGATAAAAAGAAGCTTTCCCAAGCCTTATTTGACAGCTTTTTTGTTAATATGGAACGTAGTCTTCGTGAAATGGGAATCGGTGATCTTGCCGTGCCCAAACACATGAAGCGTATGATGCAGGGCTTTAACGGTCGCGCTCGCCATTACGAGGACGCAATAATGGATAAAGATAAGTTGAAAGAAGCGCTGGCACGTAACGTCTTTGGCACAATAACGCGCCCCGATGATGCTATTCTTAATCAGTTGGCTGACTACGTTCAAAAATCAGCAAATTTACCAATAAACGATATGGGCTTTGCCCCGATTACGATACCGAATAAGAAAGTGGGAAAACATGCCTAATTCTCCAAAATTAACAGAGCAAGAATGGTCACATTTTTTTGATGTCGATGACTTAGAAAAAAAGCCAACAGAGCTAACAATCGAAGCGTCAGAAGATGAGTGCGCAGATTTAGCACGCCGTTTTGCCGTCGTCTCTATCGAAAAAGCAACGGCAAAATTAAAACTGAGTAACGCGGGTGGTCACGTCATCCATGTTCAAGGAAGATTCGAATGTGACATAACACAGGAATGTGTTGTGACACTTGATCCTGTTCAATCATCCCTCAGCGAGCCTGTTGAAGGCTGGTTTGCAGACAGGGATACGGCTGTTTCTTTTGCGAATGCAAAGAAAGAACGCGAAGTCGCTAAATCTCACGCCGAGGTTGAAATCCTTGACGAAAAAGAAGATCCCGAACCTGTGGTCGAAGGCCGCATTGATCTGGGGGAGCTTGTCGCGCAACATATATCATTGGCAATTCCCACATATCCGCATAAAGAGGGCGTGGAATATGAAGTCGGCGATGACAACCTTACGCTTGATGAAAAATCTCCCTTACGTAAAAACCCTTTCGAAGCCTTAAAAGACTGGAAAGAAAACAGGTAGCTGTTTCTTAGCAACGGTTTACACGCCATAACCGCTCTGACATAATTTATTGTTATGAATTATAAATCTAAGAAATTTAGGTATTTATTAAATACGGCTGCATTGCTCTGTCTTTGCGCCACGCCATCGCACGCGCAACTTTACAATCA
>JALZUF010000017.1 GCA_023301785.1 Alphaproteobacteria bacterium
AGAATTAAATAATTCGAAAATTCATGATCGCGACGACCACCAAGCGCGCCATATATATGAACCTCACTGGCACCTTCAGGCAGGCAGTTAAGCGCCTTGGTTAAATCGGTTGTATTTGTATCACTATCTTCAATCACTTGAACATCATCAATATTTTTATAATGTTCTAAAGTTTGCACATCAATCGCATCAAAATCACCAACAACAATATTAGGTATCATCTGAATTTTTCGCGCATGATCGGCGCCACTGTCGGCGCAAATTAAAAAATCATTGCTTTGTAACTGATCTTTGAGCCAGTCGTAATCGTCAATTAAACTACCAGCAATTATATTAACGCGCATTATTGCGCGCTTCTGATCTTGCGCCATTTGGCAACGTTGGCGTTATGCCCTGCCAAATCTTTGGCGAACGCGTGGCCGCCTGTGCCATCCGCAACAAAGAAAATATAATTATGCGCTTCTGGGTTTAACGTTGCCGCAATCGCTTTACGTCCAGGGTTTGCAATCGCCCCTGGCGGCAAGCCTACAACCTTGTAAGTATTATAAGGCGAATCAACTCTCAGATCTTTCAAAAGTAAGCGACGCCCTAATGGCCCTTTACCTTTGTTCTGAATCTTGCCCTTCGTCAGCGCATAAATCACAGTAGGATCTGTTTGCAACATCATCCCCTTTTTCAAACGGTTCACAAACACGCCCGCAACCTTTGTGCGTTCATCATTCACGCCCGTTTCTTTTTCAACGATAGAGGCTAAAATAAGCGCCTCCTTTTTGCTTTTAATAGGCAAGTCCGCTTGGCGTGTTTCCCAAAGCTCATCAATCACTTTTTGCATCG
Organism: Alphaproteobacteria bacterium; assembly: GCA_023301785.1. Taxonomy (GTDB): domain Bacteria; phylum Pseudomonadota; class Alphaproteobacteria; order Micavibrionales; family Micavibrionaceae. The sequence continues at coordinate 835 of JALZUF010000017.1, forward strand.
CGTTTTGCATATCTTTAATTAGCGCTTGGCGATCTTTATTTTTACCGAATAAATAGGTGTCAGGCAGTAGACTACCTTCCGCAGGAATCGTTGTGATCTCACCTGATAAATCTTGGTTCTTATTGATCAGTTCAACAATTTGATAACTGGTTAAACCTTCTGGAATGGTAATCTTACGCTCAAACACTTCACCATCTTCAAGCTTATCAAGAACACCTGCCATTGAAATCTCTTTGGTGAATTCATACTCGCCCGCTTTCAGGCTATCTTCAAAAAAGGCTGCCGCACGGAAAATAAATTTATTTGAAATGACATTTTCGTTTTCAAGCTTTTGTGCGATTTGGTTAACGCCTTGACCGCGCTCAACCAAAACATATTTCGTTTCATCTAATGGGCCAGAATTTAAATATTCGTTCGCGCCCCATGCGCCAATGACAGCTAAGACCGCGAGACCTAAAAAGAAGAGAGAAAAGAGGGAAATTATTATTTTTTTCATGCGTTACTATAACCCAAAATGAAAAAAAATTTAAAGAGAATTGAAGAGTTATTTAGTCTTCGACTTTACGCATGATCAATGAAGCATTTGTACCACCAAAGCCGAATGAATTCGAAAGCACAGTATTTACTTTCTTTTCTTTCGTAACTTTCGGCACAAGATCAATACCCTGACATGGCTCAGATACATTTTCCAAGTTCAATGTTGGCGGCAGCATACCTGTTTCAATTGCTTTAACTGAATAAATTGCCTCAACCGCGCCCGCCGCACCTAGTAAGTGACCAATAGAAGACTTCGTTGAAGACATAGAAATTTTATCAAGCGCAGGCTCAAACAAACGCTTAACGGCCGTACATTCAATACCATCACCCACAGGTGTCGATGTACCATGTGCATTGATGTAATCAACATCTTCTGGATTAATTTCAGCACGCTTTAACGCCGCGCGCATCGCACGGAAACCACCATCGCCATTTTCAGCAGGTGTCGTAATGTGATATGCATCACCAGACAAACCATAGCCAATCACTTCAGCGTAAATTTTTGCACCACGCGCTTTGGCGTGTTCGTATTCTTCTAAAACAACGACACCAGCGCCCTCGGCGATAACAAAGCCATCACGGCCTTCATCAAAAGGACGAGAACCAGCGGTTGGATCATCATTATATTGTGTAGATAACGCACGCGCCGCAGCAAAACCACCAACACCCAAAGGCGTTACGGCGGCTTCTGCACCTCCAGCGATCATAACGTCAGCATCACCCAGCATAATCAGGCGCGCTGAATCGCCAATGGCGTGCGCACCTGTTGAACAAGCTGTCACCACAGAATGGTTCGGCCCTTTGTAGCCATGCTTAATTGAGATATGACCAGAGGCCAAGTTAATCAACATCGCAGGAATACAAAATGGAGATAAACGACGCGGTCCGCGTTCTTTCAATGTGATCGCACTGTCATACATAGTAGTTAGACCACCAATACCAGCACCAACCAGAACGCCTGTGCGTTCAAACTGCTCATCATTGGCAGGTTGCCAACCAGAATCAGCAATCGCCTCATCTGCTGCCGCCATACCGTAAACAATAAAAGGATCCATCTTACGTTGATCTTTTGCTGGCACATAAAGGTCAGCATTAAATTCACCGTTCGTTGGATTTTCGTCTTTTGTTTTTGGAATGACGCCTGCAATTTTTGAGGCAAAATCGTCGACACTGTAATCGTCGCCGAAATGTTTTATTTGGCCCAAGCCACTTTTTCCCGCAATGATCGAAGACCAGTTGTGGTCCACCCCTACGCCGAGGGGTGAAACCATTCCCATACCTGTGATAACGACTCGTTTCATCAGATTTGCTTTGTCTTTAATCTTAAAAGGAAAAAAGGCAATGCCGCTTATTCAGCAGCATTTTCCTTGATAAAGCTGACGGCATCGCCAACTGTTTGAATGTTCTCTGCTGCATCGTCAGGAATTTCAACTTTAAATTCTTCTTCGAATGCCATTACTAGCTCAACAGTATCTAGTGAATCTGCGCCAAGATCATCAATGAAGCTTGCGCCTTCATTTACTTTGTCTTCATCAACACCTAAGTGTTCGATAACAATTTTCTTTACGCGTTCTGCAATATCGCTCATGGGATTTCCCTTTTCTTTCGTTTAATAAATTAATGTAACTTTATAAAAAAGTTGGCGGACTTTACCAAGCCCTAATTCTTTTGCAAGTCATTTTGCCTAGTTTTGTAAATATATACCAGCATTGAGATGATTTAGACAATGTTTTCAAAGTTTTAACGCCTCACCCATGTGGATAAAATCGTCAAAAATGGCAGTCACACCGACTTCGGTAAGAAGACTTCGTGCACGCGGTTTATCATGTGACACCCCCGTATAGCCGAAAACGTCCATTCCAGCGGCAACACCAGCCGTCGCACCAGCGGCACTATCTTCAATAACGAGGCACTTTTGCGGATCAACACCCATTTTTTGCGCGGCATAGAGGAATAAATCAGGCGCAGGTTTGGGATTTGGTACATCGTTTTTAGAGAAAACATCAGCAGGCTCAAAATAATCCATGAAGCCTTGAAGCTCTAGCGACTTTAGAATCGTTGGTGGTTCGCCATTCGACCCCACAGCAATTTTACAATGTTGATGCGCAAGCTTCACAAAGTTCAACGCCCCATCAATCACATTTATATTACCATCCATCATCGTCAGCGTTTTTGGAATACGCGCATCGATCAATTCTTGCGGCACATCGACATTATGTTGTGCCATGATTACTTTTTTAATATCTGGCCAACCAGATCCCGCAAAATCGTGAATACATCTTTCAGTCGTATATTCATCTAAACCAAGGCTAATCAACACATCAGAATTTAATTTGTTATGCAGATATTCACTATCGACCAACGTGCCATCACAATCAAAAATGATGAGATCATATTTACTTATACTCATAGAGCCACTCCAAAACTGGCAATTAAAATACCGCTTACAAGACTTGTAACGCGCAGCCTAAAACCCATATATTCTGCCGTTTTTTCGCCTAAATCAATGTATTTTCTGTCCATCAAATATAACCCTACAAACATAACAGACATTAAAAGAAGCGGCCAATACCCCACCCCTAAAAACATCAGCACTATTAAAATTAATGATAAAATGGTTGGTAGCATAGAAAGACTTAAACGCTTAAAATCATTATCGCGGATCGCTTCAAGCCAATGCGTTCCTGCCATGAAATTAAAAATCAAAAGCGCATAGGATAGTTGCAAGAGAACACTGATTTGAAAATACATTCCGCTTGCTTGATGAGCAAAGCTTGCGTCTGATTTAAAAGCAATGATGCCAATAAAAAATATGATGAAGGGAATCAGTCCTGCATATCCGTATATTTTATAAGGCGCCATTTTGTTCATTGAATCATCGACCTATATCATTGCCATCCCGCCATTGACGTGAATGGTTGCGCCTGTGACATAAGCCGCTTCATCACTCGCCAAATAAGCCACAGCGCTTGCGATTTCGGTTGGTGCGCCCATGCGTCCCATTGGGATGGTTGAATTAATCTTTTCTTTTTGTCCGTCATCCAAGGCTTCGGTCATTGCGGTTGCGATGAAACCCGGTGCGACACAGTTGACGGTGATTCCGCGTGAGGCGATCTCCATCCCCATTGATTTCGTCCAACCCATAAGCCCAGCCTTTGAGGCCACGTAATTACACTGACCTGGATTACCTGTTGTACCAACAACGGATGAAATATTGATAATACGGCCAAAGCGACGCTTCATCATGCCACGTTGGCAAGTCTTAGCCAGCATGAACGGCGCCGTCAGGTTAACGTCCAGCACTTCGTTCCATTCTTCTTCTTTCATACGCATCGAAAGATTATCACGCGTCAAACCTGCGTTATTAACGAGGATATCAATTTGCCCCATGGCGGCGTCGGCATCTTTAATAAGCGCCGCAATACCATCATTGTTTGATAGATCAGCCACAATAGTATGAACGTTTGATCCCCCCGCATTATTCAACTCGGCGGCTAGTTCTTTAAGCTTGGCTTCGTTACGGCCAGAAAGTGCAACCGTTGCGCCTTGTGCGTGTAATGCTTTGGCGATCTCACCACCAATACCGCCTGTTGCGCCCGTGATCAAAGCCATCTTACCTGTTAAATCAAACATAATATATTCTCCTTTTTTGCTTTTGCCGTCATGCCCGCAAGCGGGAGGACGCAATCCATAAAAATTACAAAACCACCATAAAGACACGTACAACAAATGAAAAGAGGGATTTTCATGGCTTGTAACCTATTGATATTATTGTTGAATAACCATTTCTTTAGTTTGTTCGTTCCAAATTTAGGGGGTGGGGAGTAATTTCTAATAATGTGTGGCTTCACATTTTCAGACAGTCTTTTTGTTTGAGTAATCAGCATGAATGATAATAGCACAAAACCCTAAAAAATAGGTATATATTCCTCGCACTCTTAATCACTGTAGTTTCCAAAGTTTTGTGAGTCATTTTACCTTGATTTTTGCCAGTTACATCCCTATAACAAGGCTCATTACTACCTCGCGCACTAATGAAGGCCATGGTGCGCTTAACAATATAACCGAGAGGAACCTAAAATGCCTTATTATGAAACCGTGTTTATCGCACGGCAGGATTTGAGCGAAGCTCAAGTTAAAGACCTAACCGATGCATTCAGCAAAATTTTGACTGATGCCAAAGGTAAAATTCACAAAGTAGAAAACTGGGGTTTGCGTAACCTTGCTTATCGTATCGAGAAAAACCGTCGTGGTTACTACGTTATGATCGAAAGCGATGTAGAAGCACCAGCATTACACGAGATGGAGCGTAATATGCGCTTGAACGAAAATATTCTTCGTTACATGAGCATCCGTGAAGATGAACTTTCAACTGGCCCATCTGTTGTTATGGACAAGACATCACGTGATACTGGTGATGATAGAAAACCATACAATAAAGATGACAAAAAACCATATCAGAAAAAGGACGCAGCATAATGGCTCAAGATTCAACACAACAAAAAGGTTTTTTCCGTCGTAAAAAATCTTGCCCATTTACAGGCGAGAACGCACCAGCGATTGATTGGAAAGACATTAAAACATTAAATCGTTTTGTTTCAGAACGTGGCAAAATGGTACCAAGTCGTATAACGAATGTTTCTATGAAGAAACAACGCGTATTGGCAAAAGCCATCAAACGTGCCCGTTACATGGCAATGATGCCGTATGTTCGTCACGATGCTGACAACAACAATCAACGATAAACATTTATTTTAAGGAGCTATAACAATGGCGACACAAGTTATTTTATTAGAACGTATTGAAAAGCTAGGCGCGATGGGTGAAATCGTTAACGTCAAGCCAGGATATGCAAGAAACTACCTGCTACCACAAAACAAAGCGTTGCGTGCGACAGATGCAAACGTTGCTTATTTCGAAACGCAAAAAGATGCGCTAGAAAAAATCAACAACGAGAAAAAAGCTGCGGCAGAGAAACAAGCGAAAACTCTTAAAGGTTTAACTGTTGCTCTTATCCGTCAAGCAGGTGAAGCGGGTCAATTATACGGATCAGTTACATCACGTGACATTGCAGAAGCAATCAACGATAACGCAGAAGAAAAAGTTGCGCGTAATACTGTTGATCTAAACCAAAACTTCAAAGAAATTGGTTTGTTCCCAGTAACAGTGACACTTCACCCAGAAGTAAAAGTTGATGTAACAATCAACATTGCGCGTACGGAAGATGAAGCACAAGCACAGCTTAAATCTGGTAAAGCGATGATTTCTGATGATCAAGCAGAAGCAGAAGAGCGTGCAGCCGCGAAAGCCGCACAAGCTGAGCAATCAAAAGAAGCGTTGATGGACGAAGATGCCTTATCAGCGGAAAAAGAAGCTGATGCAAAATCTGCTGAAGAGCAAGCTGAAGCCGAAGCAAAAGCCGCCGCGAAAGCAGAAGCCAAAGCAGCGAAAAAAGCAGATGCTCCCGAAGAAGATGCAGAAGCTACTGATGCTGAAGCAGTTGAAGCGTCAGCTGAAGAAGAAACAAAAGCATAAGCTTTTCTCTTTTATAAAGATTTTAAAAAGGGCGTCTTCGGATGCCCTTTTTTATTGAGGATTTGCATTAGCGAATTTGTTTGAAATAAACGCGCTTAATTCTACCCCCGCAATCCACAGGGTACGCGCGTAAATTAATTTCCCTTTTTCATGTCACCTATGGCATATAATAAGGATGAATTCAGATATAGCCCCATTCCCAGACCAAGACGTTCAAGATAGAGGCGATCCCTATGAGATCGACACTGGCGATAATGTTGCCGCGCCATCACGTCAAGAAATGCCGCATAATTTTGAGGCAGAGCAAGGTCTTTTGGGAATGTTATTAATTGATAATGTGCATCACGAAAAAGTGAATGATTTTTTACGTCCGCAACATTTTTCACACCCAAGCCACCAGAACATCTATGCGACCATCGAAAAAATGATTGAGATGGGTTTAGAAGCCAAGCACACAACATTAAAAGATTATTTCCAAAAAGATGAAGGCCTTGATAGTGTTGGCGGCACGCAATATTTGGCGGAACTGGCCAATGAAGTGCCGCTCTTAAACAATGTCATGGATTACGCGACGACGATTTATGATCGTTATTTGCGCCGCGAAATTATTCGCATGAACAACGACATCAGTACCGAAGCGTTTAATTTTCACATTGAAAAGAATGCCTCGCAAATTATTGAACAGGCAGAAAGTCAGCTTTTTAAACTCTCCGAAAGTGGCGTTAGCCAAGGCGGGTTTCAGACACTGCGCGATTCCGTTCATACGGCAATTGAAATTGCAGAAAAAGCGTTTAAGTCTGATGGGCACGTCACGGGGGTCACAACAGGATTAACCGATTTAGATCACAAGCTTGGTGGACTGCATAATTCAGACTTGCTTATTTTGGCGGCGCGACCATCGATGGGTAAAACATCGTTGGCGGTGAACGTTGCGTACAACGCGGCGCAAGCCTATGCCGACAGTGGCGGCGAGCAAGGCGGTATCGTTGGCTTTTTCAGCCTTGAGATGTCAGCCGACCAATTGGCGACACGTATTATCTCGGACGTTTCCGGTATTAGTGGGGATGATATTCGTAAAGGAAATATCAAAGAAACAGATTTTAGAAAATTTGTCGAAGCCAGCCAAAAACTTTCTCAAGTGCCGTTGCATATTGACGACACGCCTGCCCTTTCGATTGGTGCGGTACGAACGAGAGCGCGTCGTTTAAAACGTCAGTACGGCCTTGATTTACTCATTATCGATTACCTACAACTTCTACAAGGATCTGGATCTGCGCAAAGCTCTGGTAACCGTGTTTTGGAAATTTCTGAAATCACGCGTGGCCTGAAAGCAATTGCGAAAGAATTAAATATCCCTGTTATCGCGTTATCACAGCTAAGCCGTGCGGTGGAGCAACGTGATGATAAACGTCCCATGTTATCTGACCTTCGTGAATCAGGCTCGATTGAGCAAGACTCGGATGTTGTGATGTTTATTTATCGTCGTGAATATTACTTATCACGTGAAGAGCCAGAGAAAAAACCGAGCGAAAAAGACGGTGATTTCAATGATCGTTACGCGCAGTGGCAACAGGATTTAAGCGAGTGTAATAATGTCGCCGATGTTATCGTTGCCAAACAACGTCACGGTCCGATTGGTTCTATCTCGCTTCACTTTGAAGCAAGCGTTACACGCTTTGGCGATTTAGAAAATAAATACGATTAAGTTTTACTGCAATGTCACAGGATATAGATCATTGATGCGGATCGCGGCAATGGCCGTATCGTAGGAATCCATCACAGAGATTTGCGAGCCATCGGCGCCGTAAATTGCGAAGGCCTCTTCAGCATCCACATCTTTTGAAACCAGTTGACGGATATAAGCAATCTTATCTTTGCCCACATCTAAAAATTCTTGAGCGGATAGCTCTTCGAAAAAATTAAGATCGTCAGTGTTTTGATTTGATTCCATGTTTTTGATTACCCTCTATGTCTATTATTATACTATAACGGTGCAGGTATGAACAAGGGCTTAACAAAAAGTCCTTGCTCACCCTTATTCACAAAGTATTTTTATTTTTTGGTTTTGTCAGATTTTGTACCATCGGTTTCGACATCAATGGCTTTTGCCGTTGATGATTTACCGTTTGCCAGCGCAGGTTTGCCAGCAATTTCAATTTTACGGGCGGTACTTTCTGGTTGCACGCGCTCCATTTCGATATGAAGCAGGCCATTATCAATCGACGCGCCCAGCACCTCAATACCATCGGCTAACACGAAGCTACGGCTGAATTGGCGGGCGGCGATACCACGATGCAGATAAAGGCGGTCTTCATCTTCATCTTGTTGACCACGAATAATCAGCTGATTTTTTTCAACCTCAACATCCAAGTCATCCATCGTAAAACCAGCGACGGCCAATGTAATACAAAGTCCGTTCTCGCTTGTTTGTTCAATATTGTAAGGGGGATAACCATCAGACGCAGATTTACGCAAGCGGTTAAAAGTTTCTTCGAAATGGTCAAAGCCCAAAAACATCGGGCTATCGAATAAAGATAGTCTAGTCGTCATTTTTGCATCTCCTTATAAAAAGCAAGTTACATGTTTAAAGAGCCGTCATGTCCGCGAAATTATTTTTGGCGAAAGGACGCACCCATATATAAGAAAGCCCAGTCAGTGGCACTTTCTGTTATCTATTATAAGAAATTAGGTAGAAAATTTCAACTTATTTAAAGTCGCCATGCCCGCAGGCGAAAGGACGAAAATTAAGAATTATGGCTCGCTTTAACGAATTTACGCCCACAATAGTGGCACGCCACCTTGGTTTTACCATCAAAGCTATACCATACTTGCGGGTGCCCTAAAGGTCCAGAACCGCCATCACAGCTGACTTGGTCTACATCATCGGCAACATTAAAAGTTTCAAGATCTTTACTATTTTGATTTGAAGAGGCTTTTTGGTTCATTTTTTTACAAATTCTTAAGGGTTTCCATGACTTAATAAGTTAGGATAAAATGATAGAATGATAAAGCAATATATCTAATTAATATGACTCAATGATATGGCTCAATAAAATGACTGGCACTTTAAAATTAATTGATAATCGGGCGGCAACGCAAAACACAACGAAATATGTGACAATTTGCATCAATATGGACGCCGTTGTTGAGTCTTGGCGTGGCTCATTATTCAGCTTTGAATGGCTCACGCCACGTGGCGAGGTTATGGCATCAGATAAAATGCGTGATGTTGAGCGTGAAAAATTTCAATCTGTTCAATTCTCATATAAAGAATCGCTTCCGCTTGAGCGCCCTATCCTTGGGATTGGGGTCATGGATAATATTGAAATTGGATCACGTCGAGATGTTTTACTGACGTTATATAGCTTAGGCGTTAAAACTTTAGACGTACACGTGCCCAAAAGTAATATCGAAGATTTTAAAGATTTTGTGTGTTAGAATTTTTAAATGAAACCTCATA
>JALZUF010000018.1 GCA_023301785.1 Alphaproteobacteria bacterium
GGCACAAAAGACCCCCATTATGGGGCAATTCAAAAGCCAAAGAGAAGCCCCATACCAGGCAACATTGAAATAGACCTCGATATAGAAATGGCCGAGTGTCAAGCACAGGCCAATGAGGGGAACCTTCGTCACCCCCCCCCCTCCGGCGCAAACCCGGAGACCAAGAGAAGCTGCAGAGAATCCTATCAACCTATACGCGCACTAAATGCAAATAGAGATCAGGAACAACGACAATGAACCGGTCGAAAACTTAAAACAACTTTTCAAACTGGTTAAAAGAGTTGACCCTTCAGCAGCAATCCTCACATGGACAAAAACTTCAGAAAACCCATAGAATAACTCTGCAACCTACCACACCACAACAAGGAATATAATGAGTACTTCAACAAGACACAATCCAGAGGGAAATTCCTAAGCTACAATGTAGCATATAGACTTGAACGACCATGGGGGTCAATCACCAGAGCAGCACAAGGTGTGATTTGGGACTTCATGAAAGAAAAACTCTTATTTGTGCGAACCCCAACATGCCCAGCCAGCCAGCCACTCGTGGCAGTTGGCTTCATGGTGTACTCCCACCCCGACTACACATATTGAATCTCACTGAAGAAGGACATAGCCAAAAAAATCAAAGCAAGCAAAAATGAAATCTTCCTTAGAGCTAGAACCGTTGGAGCCGACACAGACACATCCTCAGTCGTCACCAGAGCCATCATAATAGAAACAGTCGCCCACAAAGCAAAAATTATAAAAATGACATGCATGGAAAACCTCGCACCAACAAGGAAAAACAGAACATCTGGAAGCCAGGTATTCGTCGGCTTTGGAAACATTGAAGGGTTCAACAACAAGAACAGAGAAATGGATTAAAAGACAAACAGCTTTTTTGGAGCAGGTCATATCCACTCCCGTACTCCTCTACAAGGGAGCAAAAGAAGCTCGTGACCAGGGCAAGACAAACCTCAACCCAAGAGAGTTCTTCAACTCCAGGAAAACTGGAGAAAGAAACATAATCTGGAACATAGAAGAAATGTGGAATGTCACACTACTACTCCACAAAAAAGAACGCACCACCGAAATCGAACAAGCCCAACAATCTACCAAGCAACAACATTCAAATAGGCAAACGCTCCAATGGACCACCCCTCTCCACCGCGGAAAAGTCATATGCAGCAGCACTGGCAACAAACACAGAATTCGACCCATTTGAATTCCCAGAGCTGTCACCCACAAAAGCCACAGCTCCAAATGAAATAGCACAAACCCCAACAGATGGCCCCACAATGCAACAGGTAACGCCATCCAACAACCCAACAAGAAACATACCAGTAGTAACACCCCCTAGAACCAAACAAACAGCATGGCAACCACAGACAAAAGTCCCAAACCCAGGACTGGCAGAACTAAATGCAAAAATGGACTCCGACTTCAAAGAATGGCGGAAAACTGCCAAAATTCTTGAAGATAGACAAGCGGAATGCTGAGACCAAGTCAATTCAAAAGTCTCCAAACTCCACATGATGATCTCTGACCAACAGAAGTCCTTCAATAATATGCACAGCAGAATGGAATCAATCCAACAAAAACAGACCATCACAATGTCAATGATCAGCGACATCCACAAGTCCCTACAAACCATGCAAGGCCAACTAACACCCCAAAAGCTAACCACAACCGAACACACCAAACAGACCGAACCTGAAAATGAACAACGCTGAAGATGAGCACATCATAGGAGAATTCTGGGGCAATAGCGCCTCAAAGATAGACACGGAAGTCACATTCAGGATAGTGTTCCAAAACACAAATGGGTTCCACGAACATGTTTAACGATTAACGTAAACTTTATTATTTATACTTCTGCCGCGTCAACGCATTTTTGCATATGCCAAGACCGACCCGGAGTTGCAGTTCTATTGTGTAACGGCTCTTTTTGTGACTACTTATAAACCTTCCATCTGCTGCAGTGAAAAACCCACTTTGGGGAAAACGGAGCATTTGTAGCATTGCGTTGTTGTTTTTGTCATTTATGTTGTGTTCTCTCTCGGGAATATCGCTGATATGCGTTTTTGCCCGTCGTTGTTGTCTGTCGCTCTTTTAATTGCTGCCTCTATTGCTATGAGCCATGCTTTGAGTTCTGACGTTGGTTCACGGATTTTGTCCTCCATTTCCGTTTTCATTCTTTGTCTTAGTTTCCATGGGATTTTCCATTGTTCTTTGTAGCATCTTCTGACTCTGTCGATAATTCGGTTTCTTTTGATTTTCTGTTGCTCAGTAATTGTATTGCCGTGAAGGATCTCGTTCCGCGCCATCCATGTTTTGTGTATCCATCTCCATATGATTGCTATTATCCTTGACATCCATTGTGCCCCGTCTTGGTTTTGGTGGTTGTGGACCACTTGGTATGCTTCCTGAATATCCACGAACTTATAATGCACTCTTCCTTTAATGAATTGCTCCCATCCTAGCTCTTTCTGTGCTTCCCACAGTGCTTTCCCCTGTCGTGCCTCGCTGTTGCACTCGTTTGTTTCTCCTTCTGTCCATTGCCGGATTGCCTCTGGGATTATTATCCGCATTATTGGGGCGCTCTTCGTATCTGCCAGGTGTTTTCTTAGAGTCTCGATCAGTTGTTTTCTTCTTGATTCTACTGATCTATGTCTACATTGTAGCATATGGATGTTGTCTTCTTGGTCTTTTTTGCATAATGGGCATTTGTGGCATATCCTGATGTCGTTTCTATGGGTCCGTTTGCCTGTTGGTAGCCAGTTATGGATGAATCTTTGTATTGTGAATTTCTCGCCCGGGCTGAGTCGCTTCATTGTGTATGCATGTTAGAAGGTTACGCCTCTTAGTACGCGTGCATTACGTAGTTATTTGCTTATTGCTTGTTGAGTTGCATTTATTATGACATTAACTTGTCTAGGACCTATTATTGTTCAATTGTGTTTCT
>JALZUF010000019.1 GCA_023301785.1 Alphaproteobacteria bacterium
CGGAACTCAGCGATCGCTTTTTTGTTAATTTCTGCTGGATCAACATCATCATTATGCTGATATAAATTTGTCTCCATGGTTTCTGGATTAGAATGAAATCCGACAGGCTCCATCATGAAGATATGATTAGTGGATTGTGGGGAGGTATCAGACATATTACGCTTCTATTTTTTTGGGTTAAGACGTTAAAATTGCTTGTTTATCGTCATATAAAATCTATAAAGCATGATATCGTGATTTGGTGTTGTTCACCACGTCTATTTAAATGGTTTTTCTTAAGAAAGTACGAACATGAAAACCAATCAAATCCTTGTTTCTTCTTGGCCACTGTTCTTTGGCTTTGGCCTACTCATGGTCGGTAATGGCCTTCAAGGAACGTTGCTGGGCATTCGTGCCTCTATGGAAGAATTTGATACGATGATGATCGGCCTGATCATGTCGATGTTCTATTTTGGCTTTTTGGCGGGATCGTATTATGCCCCCAAAATGGTCAGCAGTGTCGGACATATTCGTGTTTTTACCGCCCTCGCCTCCTTGGCTTCTGGGACTGTATTGCTGCATGGTTTATACCCTGATCCATGGTTGTGGGCGATCATACGGCTGTTTACTGGGTTTGCCTACGCGGGACTTTATATCGTTGTTGAAAGTTGGCTCAATAACTCCGCGTCTAATAAAACGCGCGGCAAGATGTTCGCTATCTATCAGATTATAACCTATGGCGGTATGGCGTTTGGACAATTCTTTTTGAATTTCGCCGATCCAGCGCAACTTGATTTGTTTATCATTACTTCTATTTTGGTCTCGATTGCATTGATCCCTATAGCCCTTAGCTCGCGCCCGGCGCCAGACTTTGATGAGCCAGAGCATTTACCTATCAAAAAGCTCTTTAAAATCTCCCCTCTAGGGTTAATTGGGTGTTTTGCCACAGGGATTGGAACAGGCGCTGTTTTCGGTCTTGGGGCGGTCTTTGCCGCCGATATCGGCATGAGTGTTAAGCAAATCTCCGTCTTTATGGCTTTTTACATTGTTGGCGGTATCGCCTCGCAAATCCCGATTGGGTATCTATCGGACAAATATGACCGACGCCTTGTGATTGTTGGTGTCTCATTGGCTTCAGTGCTGATTAGCTTTGTATGCTTTATCATGACAAACAACTTCCAAGTCTTAAACATAACTGTTTTTGGCCTTGGCGCCTTGAGTTTGCCTATCTATGGCTTATGCCTTGCCCACATAACAGACCATTTGCAGCCCAAACAATTCGTCGCAGGTTGCTCTTCTGCCATATTGGCCAACGGCGTCGGCGCGGCCATAGGGCCACTATTGATCTCCGTACTCCTCATGTTTGCGGGGACAGATAAATTCTTTTTGGCCATTACTGCTGTCTTTTTCTGTTTGTTTATTTATGCTATTTATAGAACGCAAAGACGTGAGGCCGTTCCAATGGATGAACAAGGCGAATATGCTTCGATGCCAATGCGTCCCACACCAATGAGTATGTCCATTACAGAAGAAGGTCATGCAATCATGCAAGAAATGGAAGATAAATAAGCGCGAATAAATGATTAAAGAACAACACTATATTTTTGCCTTTTGCTTACTAACTGCAGTTATGCCCATTTTTGCCGTCGATATGCCACGCAGCATGGCGTTTTTCTCCAGCGGTATTAGCGTCATTTTCGCCCTACTTTATTACCCCGTATTTAAACAACGCCCAGCTTTCTCAAAAAAGACGCTTATCCTAACAGGTATTATTTTTGTACTCTCAACAGCTAGTCTTATTTGGGCCAAATTTTATGATACCTCATTGGAAAAAGTTTTAAAACTTGCTTACTTATTACCTGCTCAGTTTTTGCTCATTAGCTTGGTAAATTCATTCACCACAGAACAGCTTAAACGCTACATCTATTTATTCCCCATTGGTATTTCATTGGCATCGATCTTCTTATGTTTCGAGCTATTTAGTGGTGGCTATATGTTCAATTTAATCCGCGGAGAGTCGACAGAAATTTCTGCTAACTTGGCTGAATTCAACCGTATCGCTGTTATTCTAACATTTTACTTTTTCATTGCCTTAGCTTTGCTGAAAACGCGTTTCCAAAGCAACTTGGCTAGCCTAATCATCATCATCCCTCTTGTCACATTCTTGTTGATGACAGCGTGCCAATCAGCGCAGCTCGCGTTTATTGTTGCATTAATTTTTAGATTTGGGTTTCCTTATGGTTCCAAATACGCTTGGCTTGGTTTGAAAGCTATTATTCTAACCTTAATGCTTATTGCGCCTTTTGTAATTCCCCACATTTACGATAACTTCGCAGAAAGCATTCATGGCATGCCTATGATGGCCCAAGGCTATGCAGGACATCGTCTTGAGATATGGGATTACGTTGCACGCTACGCTCTACAAAATCCGTTCTATGGCTTTGGAATTGAAGCAACCCGTATGGTCACTGATTTTGAGTCAAAACAAAACTTCGATATGGTTGATACGGTCTTACATCCGCACAATTTTGTTCTACAAATTTGGATGGAGTTTGGTGTAATTGGTATCCTGATTGCGATGTCACTTATTTATTACGCTTTAACGTATGTTCAAAAGAATTATAATTTAGATCAACAAAAAATTATTTTACCAACAATGATGGCCGTACTGGGTGCTTCCGCAATGGCGCATGGTATTTGGCAAGGATGGTGGGTCGCGTTGATGTTTCATGTTGCTGCGATGTTCTTTATCACCTGCAAATTTAATAGATGATAAAAAATCTTCTCAACAAGATTAACGCACGTGATGCTCTCCTCTTTGAGCTCCTCAAACATGGTAAAAATTATATTGGTGGCGCACTTATCGTACAAGCGTTATCCATTATAAGCATCCCTATACTGACCAGACTGATGCCGCCAGAAGATTACGGTATCATTGCGGTCTTTACTTCTTTGTTGGCTCTCATGGCTATTGTATTTGGGTTGGGAATACGGGGTGCAGTAAACACCTACTACATTGAAAAAGAAAAAACCTTCCCTGCATTTTTTACAACCAATGCACTTTTACTTTGGGCGGCTGGAATTTTTATTGGCGGCATTCTTTTCTACAGCCGAGAAACCATTGCTGCTCTAGTTAACTTACCAAGCCATTTAATTATCTACGCCATTGCCGTTGCCTTTTTTAGCGCAACTTACGAATATGTGAATGCCTTTTTACAGGCCTCAAAACAAAGTGCACTCAGTTCAAAAATACACGTTGCACGCGGCGTTCTTGCCCTCATAATCACGATTGGTATTACCCTTGTGCTGAGTGACCATTTTTATATGGGATTTATCTACAGCGCGCTCATACTATCTTGTTTGTTATTCCTTATTGCTATCCGGTTCATCGTTAAAGTAGGTACGTTGAAACCCTCCAAGGAATATATGACTTATGCCTTATGCTTTGGGCTACCTATTATATTCCATTTAATTTCAGGCGTTATCTTGAACAGCTTTGACCAAGTCATGGTCAATAAAATTATCGGGACTTACGAGGCTGGGATTTATGCTTTTTCATACAAAGTGGGGGCTATATTTCAAATATTTATTATGGGGTTAAACCAAGCTTGGGTTCCCGTTTTCTACAAAAAATTAAAAGATAAAGAATATGGAGATATTGAGAAAACAGCTAAAAAATATGTGTTAATTGTGAGTGCCTTCGGTATTTTAATCACTCTCCTATCACCATTAATCGTCAAGGTGCTAGCGCCAGCGAGTTACAGCGTTGGGCTATCCTTAATACCAATTATCTTAATTGGATTTTTATTCCAGTTTTTATATTTTATCTATGTGAATTATTCTTTCTATGAAAAAAGAACAGGTATGATCGCTATTATTACAATGATCTGCGGTTTAACAAATGTTGGCTTGAACTATATCTTCCTACCACAATATGGCTATGTCGCAGCCGCGTGGACAACGGCGATATCTTATGGGTTATTCTTTTTATTAAACTATATAAACGTGCGTATATCGATAAAAAATCACCAAGCTATTCACTTAAAAACTATACTAATACCGGTTATTATCGCTAGTATAATCATAGGATTAATCGCTATGCTTTACGCTTATTTACGAACTATTATTTAACGTTAGAAACAATATGATTTTATATAAAGCAGTATCATTACTCATGAAACTTAAAACAGCGTTCATTCAGCTTCAAGTTTGGCATTGCAAACAGACGATCTTACGTACTGTAAAAAACTGTGGCGATGGCCTGAAAGTAAATGGTGTAACAACACTGTCTGAAAATACTACGCTTGGTAACAACGTGAATTTCAACGGCATGAAAATAAGCGGTAAAGGCAATGTTACAATCGGTGATAACTTTCATTCTGGTACAGATTGTTTGATGATTACGCAAACGCATAACTTTGATAACGGCACAGCTATCCCCTATGACACAACGTATATTTACGAGGACATTACCATTGAGGATAACGTTTGGTTAGGCTCACGTGTTGTTCTTTTAAGCGGTGTTACAATAGGTGAAGGCGCGATAATCCAAGCAGGAAGTGTGGTCGTGAATGACATCCCTGCCTATTCTGTTGCAGGTGGCCACCCCGCAAAAGTCTTCAAAACAAGAGACATCGAGCATTACAAGAAGTTAAAATCAGAAGGTAAGTTTATTTAAATTACTTTACGCTTTAACAACTTTTCCTGAACAAGAAATATCTAATCGTTTTAAAGCATTTCTTGTATCTACTATAACTGATGCGTGTTTTCCAATTAAGTCATAGTCAACATTATCATGGTCTGTGACAATAATAACGGCATCTTGTGATGTGATAAATTCCTCTGATAAAGCAGATGATGGCTGATCATTAAATTGCGGGTACTGGCGTGATGGCATAATGTTTTCAATATAAGGGTCATGAAAACTGACGGTAACGCCTTCATCTAAAAGCTTTTGCATTAATGGAAAGGCTGGGCTTTCTCGTTGATCTTTAACATTCTTTTTGTAAGCCACACCAATGATAAGGACTTTTTTACCGCTGATATTTTCAGATGTAACCTCAAGTGCCGTTTGTAACTTATTACAAATATAATCCGTCATTGATTGATTAATCTCACTGGATAATTCTATAAACTTAGTCTCACGACCCGATTGCTTCGCTTTCCATGACAAATAAATTGGGTCAATGGGGATGCAGTGCCCTCCTATTCCCGGACCTGGGTAGAACGGCATAAAGCCAAATGGTTTGGTTTTTGCCGCATCGACAACATCCCAAATATCAATACCCATATTGTCGTAAACAACTTTTAATTCATTCACCAACGCGATATTCACGGCTCTAAAAATATTCTCTGTAATCTTTGCTGCTTCTGCCACTTTTATGGACGGCACGCTTACAATGCTTTTGATAAATTGTTCATACATCATGGATGCTGTTTTAAGAACATCGTCTGTGTCCGCACCAACAATTTTAGGGGTAGAGCTGGTCGAAAAATTTTGATTACCAGGATCTTCACGCTCTGGCGAATAGGCTAAGTAATACTCCACACCTTCCGCTTGCGCTTTCACATCAAGTATTGGTTGCATCACATCCGCAACGGTACCCGGATAAGTCGTAGACTCTAAAATAATAAGCTGACCGTCTTGTAAATTATCAGCAATCGATTCAGTTGTACGAATAACGTACCCTAAATCTGGCTCTTCATTCTTATCCAACGGTGTAGGCACACAGATCAAAATGACATCAGAGTCTCTCAACTCTTTGAAATCAGTCGTCGCATGAAACAGATCAGCATCGACATATTTTTGTATCGAAGCGCCATCAACGCCGTCAATATAGCTTATTCCATTATGTAAATTTTTAACTTTATTGTCATCAACATCGAAACCAATGGCTTTAATACCTTGCTTACATATCGCGTCAATTAACGGTAACCCTACGTAACCAAGGCCAATCACAGATATAACATGCTTTCGTTCCGTTATTTTCTTTTGTAATTTATCGATCAAGAAGATACCCTTTCAGAGCTGTTAAATATTCAGTTAGTTTAAATAAACACATTATATCGAAAATACCATAAATGAAAAAAGATAATAGATTTCTTAGCATTGTCTTACCAGATTTAAACGGTGGCGGCGCTCAGCGCATGCTACTTAATATGGCAACTGAATTTTCACAAAGAGGGTATCGTGTTGATGTTGTCACACTTTGCCCTTCATCAACTGAGAGTTATGCTCACGTTCAAACCACTAATTTAAACTTTATTGCCTTTAATAAGAGCAAGGCTCTATTAGCCCTCCCTTCTCTCATAAAGTATTTTCTTTTCAAACGTCCTGATTTTATTATTTCTGCTTTAAGCTATGTCAATATCTTAACCCTCCTTGCAAAAAAACTTTCTTTTATTCCTAAGTCCAAAATTTTTGTTACAGAACGAGCCTATCATTCAAGCAATGCAAAATTAACAATCAAAAACTATGAAAGAGAGAAAAAACTAATTAGGCTTTTATATCCTACAGCCAATATAGTTATTGGTATTTCAAAGGGGGTCTCTCAAGACATTAAAGAAGTAGGCCGCCTTGCCGATGATAAGGTTATGACGATATATAACCCTGTTATTACGAAAGATTTCAAAGAAAATGCCGACGAAGTTTTAGATACACCTTGGTTATCAACGAAGACAACCACCAAAAAAATTATTGCCTGTGGTAGATTGGTTCCTGTAAAAGACTACCCGACTCTTATTAAAGCTTTCGCAATTTTAGTGAAAGACACTGACGTTAAGCTAGGTATTCTAGGAGATGGCCCTTTAAAGAATGATCTTATTCAACTAGCGAAAGAACATAACGTTGACGATAAAATTGAATTCTTAGGTTTTGTAAAAAACACGCTTCCCTATATAAAAAATGCTGATGTATTTGCCCTCACTTCTCTATCAGAGGGTTTTGGCAATGTCTTAGTTGAGGCCCTATATTGCGGCATACCAATCGTCTCAACTGACTGCCCATCAGGCCCTAGAGAGATTCTAGATAATGGGAAATATGGTCACTTAGTCGAGATTGAATCGCCCGAATTATTTGCAGCTGCGTTAAAACAAGCTTTACTAGAACCTATTAATAAAGCTAGCTTAACAAACCGCGCGAATGATTTTAACGTTGTTACAATATGTGATGAATTTGAGAATATCTTTAAATAGAAGCGAATAAAGAGCCATGAACATAGAAATTTTATTTGCTTTACGCACACTTCATAAAGTGACAAAAGCACCTCCTCTAGAGGATTTACAATATGCAGATTTGGATAAATCGTACAGAAAAATTTTACTAAGAACATTCAAAAAAAATATTATTTCCAAATATTTATTTTTCTTAGAAATTTTTAGAATATATATTTTTATTATTCTTAAAAAAAATATCACTGGTAGTAATACTAATTTAATGATGATGTATTGCACAAAAAATCAAGAGCGTCAGATTGACTATATAAAGAACATAATACCTGATAATGATTATTTGGAATTAAATCTGAAAGGTCAAAACTCTTTTAGGGTACTAAAAAATTTTAATTTCATAGATTTCACGAAGTCTTTTATTTCTGCCGTCACACTTTACCGCATTCTTTTTGATAAATACGATGCCGTTGACCTTAAGAATTTCATAATTTTTATAAGTATGTATGTTCAAACTAAAATAATTTTAGAAAAATCAAAACCTAAAGCTATTCTTGTGGCGAATGATCACTCCGTAACCCCCATGGCTTTTGCTGCTGCGGCGAGAAGCATGAACATTAAAACTATATATATTCAGCATGCGCACATAACACACGTTATGCCGCCATTAAGATTTAATACTGCCATTTTAGATGGAAAATGCGCTTTAGATGTTTACAGAAAATGTGGCGAGATCAAAAATATAGATATCCTTTACAGAGGAATTGAAGGGGTATCAAACCCTATGGATGTTTCATCACTTTCAAATAATCAGAAAATAAATGTCGGAATATTCATTAATGTTTGCGAAGAAGAAAATTTATTTAACCTTATCAATACTCTTTTAGAAAATGACAGAATAGAGAATATTCTAATTCGTGAGCATCCAGCTTTTCCTTTAAAAACTTCCAAATCACTACCAGATAAAGTTCGTCTTTCTCAAGAAAACAAAACATTATTGGAAGACGCCGAACGTTGCGATTTAATTATTGGTGGAAATTCTAGCTTCCATCTTTCAGTATTAAAATATGGCAAGCCTTGCATTTTATACAACCAATTAGACTACCTTGAATTCGATGAGTATGGATTTATCAAACACGATATTTGCTATGAAATGACAGATGCTAACGAAATAAATTTAAGTAACATCGCCGATTACTATGCAAACAATGCATGGCAAGAAAGGTTTCGTTATTTTGACGCAACATATTTAAAATCACAAGACAGTTACGACGAAGACATCAAAAACTATATCCTGAACACAGCCTTAGAATAATCCTTAATTAAACAACCATATCCCAAATCAAAGGCTCACCCGCTTTAATATCACGCGTTGCTTTGCGTCCCTCAATAAAGTCCGAAAACCTAATCTCCAAACCGCCTCCAGGGCGAATAGAATCAAAATTACCGTTTGCTTTATCTTCTGCGGCAAACTTCAGAACCTCGCCTGCTTTAAGATCCTGCACTGCCCATAAAGATGGTCTTGCATTACGACTTGCGATTTCCTTAGGTGTCGGTTCAAAATTAACAACACCATGTGTTCTAGACGCCACCTCAGCTTCCTCGGCTGTTGCGTATTCAACAGCTTGTCCCTGCTCAATATTACGTATCATTGCAATCATGTCTTTAAATTCAGAAGGGTTCATTGAGAAAGCCCAATCGTAACCACCTTCTTTTTTATCAAACAAAGCCCGTGCAGAATCACGATCCATCGTCAGGTGAACTTCTATAATACTCGCCCCTAACTTAACCGCTTCAACTGGTGTGACATGTGCCATTGGTTTTTCTAATTTTTCATGATCAGCAAATAATGTGTGATCTGATACACCAACAGGCACATCAAAAATTTCCGCTATAGCTTGCATCGTTTTTAAGTTTGCCTCATCAAAGGCCGCTGGATAACCGCTATTACAATGAAGTAATGCTAAGTCTTTACAGCCGTTTTCACGTAACGTGCGCACAGATTCTTCCATCTCTAAAAAATTTGTCATGCCATTTGACATGATGATCGGCAATTCTGTTTTTGCCATTTTCTCTAATAGTTTTTTATCAACAACTTCGAAGCTAGCAACTTTTAAGACAGGGACACCTAACTCATCGACCAGAAAGTCAACGGCGGTTTCATCAAAAGGTGAGGAGAAAAAATGAAGCCCTTTTTCTGCCGCGTGTTTCTTGAGGTCTTGTGACCATTCCCATGGGGTATAGGCTTGCTGATACAAGCTATAAAGATCAATATCCGACCACATTGTACCTTCAGGTTTTGTCTTAAAGTTACGGCTGATTGTATCCGCTGTATAGGTTTGAATTTTCACAGCATCTGCCCCCGCATCAGCGGCAGCGTCAATGATACGAATTGCTTCTTCTAAATTTCCTTCATGGTTACATGACACCTCCGCTATCACGTAACAAGGATGCCCCTTACCTATTTTTCGATCAGCAATTTTCATTTTTCAAACCTTTTTTAATGTGTTGTTTCTTTTATATACCATGTATCTTTTACTTGGCGATACCCTGCCTTAGAAAATACGGCGATTGAGGCCTTATTTTCATCAAAAACTTCTGCATGAAGGGCCTTATCGCTATGTAGTTCACTTAATAAATTAAGAGCCTTACCTGCGTATCCTTTACCATAGTGATTTTGTGATATAAGTAGGGACACTTCATATATACCATCATCAGATAAATCTAAGCGGGCAAACCCAACTGGATCGCCATTTGCTAACACTATATAAGGCCATTTTTTCTCATTTTGTAAGGACTGCGCTATCCAGTTTTTATGCTCATCATAATTTGGCACTTCTGCATTACGTGCATAACGGCGTGTTTCAGGTTGGTTTTGCCAATCATAAATAAGATCAGTATCCTCTAAATCTAGCCATCTTAAAGATATCTTAGCACCGTTTTTTGCTCCATGCTGAGGCATAAGGTTAGGAAGCACTCTCTCAACACCCCTTCCATCACAAATCTGTTGAGCCTTATCACTCATAGATTTTACTTTATCTACATCACTTTTTAATTCACTAATTTTATCTGCAATATTTTGGATATCTAGCGCAGCATGCCATCCCAAATTTTCAACGGCTCTGGCTTTCGCAAGCGCTTTACTCACCATCTTTTGATTATCGGCAATTTCTATTAATAACGTTGGAACACCTAAACAGCACCTTTCCCAACTGGTTGTTCCACCCGCTCCGATCGCCAGATCAGCTTGTGCCATTAAAACAGCCATCTCCGAGACATCACTGTGGAATGTAACTTGGTGTTCAGACTTATCAGCCATCTGCTTTAACTTATTTTCATCAGGATGGTGCTGGCTTAAAATAACATCAATATTGAGTTTATCACTCACCAAATCACAAGCCTGAAGAGCTTTTCCTGTTATATCATGAGGATCTGTAAAGCTTACATATATTAAAACCCTGTCTAATTTATAAGAATTTTTGCGTCTTCTTTCTAGAGACGTTCCTCTATTTTGTACAAACTGAGGGCGTAAAAAAGCATATTGAGCCCCCGTGAGAATAGCACACACGCTTGGTACTAGAGGCTTATAGTCATTTAAATCACGTCCAAAGGTCGTATCAATCAAGACATCGCAATCATGCCTACGATTGGCCAAATCATCAATAACAACAATCTTTTTTGCCCATTCACGGCATGATGATTCATAGGAAATATCTAATTCATAGTGATCAACGACTAATAAATCTGCACTTTGCGGCGTGTCATCCACATCACAAAAACCAAACGCGCTATCTTTCAAAGCAGGATGAATATTATTATTCTCAAAGGTACTTATAAAATAGCAATCCCAGCCTAACCCACGCAATGAATTTGCAATCGTAAGGCATCGCATAAGATGACCTGATCCAATCTTAGAATTTGCATCACATCGAAAATATGCTTGGTAAGCCATATATATTCCCTAAGCCAATTATATCTTTAGAACTTTTTTAAGCGCATCCACCACTTTTGTTACATCTTCATTATCCATCGCAGGGAACAAAGGCAGAGAAAGCGTTTTACTGTAATACCCCATCGCGCCGGGCAAGTCTAAATTACTATTTAGATCTTTGTAATAAGGTTGCGTATGAACAGGAATATAATGCACTTGAGTCCCAACACCCTCTGCCATTAGCTCAGTCATCACCTCAGAACGTGTTTTCTCAACCGCATCAAAATCAATCTTAACCGCGTATAAATGCCATGCTGGATTTGTATATTCATTTTTGACCGGAGACAAAACAAAAGGGCTTAATGGTTCTAGCAATGCATCATATATTGCCACAAGTTCAGCACGGCGCGCGGTAAAGCTTTTCAGTTTTTTCATTTGAGATATACCGAGCGCACAATTGATATCACTCGCACGGTAATTATAACCTAGTTCATTCATCTCATAGGCCCACGGGCCAACATCAGGTGTTTTTTGCATGGCGTGGGAGCGGACAAGACGCATTTTATCTGCCCATTTCTTATCATTAGTTAAAATTGCACCGCCTTCACCCATCGCTATTGTTTTCACAGGGTGGAAAGAAAAAGTCGACATATGTTCAAACTCCCCCGCGCCAATAGGATGACCATATAATTCTCCACCCAGCGCATGACAAGAATCCGCAACGACCTTTATAGAATGTTTATCTGCGATGTTACGAATTTCTTTTAAATCAGCGCATTGCCCCGTTAAATGAACAGGGAACACAGCTTTAGGTTTATTGTCACCACAACGTTGAATAGCTTCTTCTAAATGAGGCGCTTCCATTAAACCTGTTTCAGGATTCACATCAGAAAAAATTATGTTAGCCCCTGCAGAACGTGGTGCATTGGCTGTTGCAAGGAACGTCAATGAAGGGACAATCACATTATCTCCCTCACCAATCCCAAGAGCAATAGAAGCAAGGTGCAGTGCGGTCGTGCCATTTGAACAAGCAACCGCATATTTTGCTGTCGTTGCCTCACATAAAGTTTTTTCAAATTCTTGAACTTTGGGGCCCGTTGTCAGAAAATCGCTACGTAAACAATCTACAACAGATTGAATATCATCTTCATCAATAAAATGCCGACCGTAAGGAATCATATTTAGGCTTCCTTAAGTATCACATTCTGCTTTTCAGATTCATCCAAAAGTTTTAAGAGGCTTTCACCATCTAACCAGACACTATTGTTATCACTGGCATAATAGAAATCGTTAGGAACTTGTTTAGCGCCCATTTTCAAGTAACTTTCATGTTCCCAAAACGCAAATTGTGGTTCAATGATATAACGGTTTTTATACTCCAACGTACTACGTCCGTCATCAAGCGGCACCATAATTTCATGTAATTTTTCGCCAGGGCGAATACCAACAATTTTCTGTGGCAAATGCGGCGCCATAGCCGTCGCCAGTTCCGTCATTTTCATACTTGGGATTTGTGGTACGAATATTTCACCGCCCTGCATCATCTCAAATGAATCAATAACAAAATCTACACCTTGCTGAAGGGTAATCCAAAAACGTGTCATACGCTCATCTGTAATCGTTAGATGATCTGCACCAGACGCAATTTGCTTTTTAAAAAACGGAATAACTGATCCGCGTGACCCCATAACATTACCATATCGGACAACACAGAATTTAGTACCATCATGACCACTGATATTATTAGCGGCTACAAAAATTTTATCAGAAGCTAATTTACTAGCACCATATAAATTAATAGGATTTGCAGCCTTATCTGTGGACAATGCAACAACGCGTTTTACACCGCATTCGATTGCCGCCGTCATAACATTTTCCGCACCATTTACGTTGGTACGAATACATTCCATTGGATTATATTCTGCCGCAGGAACTTGTTTTAACGCCGCAGCATGCACAACATAATCAACACCCTTCATCGCCATTTTCAAGCGGTCAATATCGCGCACATCCCCAATAAAATAACGCATGCAATCATCGTTAAAGTCTTGCTGCATTTCATACTGCTTTAATTCATCCCTAGAGTAGATGATAAGTTTTGAAGGCTTATAACGCTCCAAAATTGTTTTAACAAAATGCTTACCGAATGATCCGGTGCCGCCTGTGATGAAGATCGATTTATTATCAAACACTGCTAATTTACCTTTAATTTTTGAATTTTTCTTAGATATATACTTATATGTAATTCCACATAAATAAAACCATTTATAACAATAATACACCTCAGCTGTGCATTATGTAATACATAGATCTAAATTTGGCGAACCTTAACCCCATTTTTGGATAGATAATTTTTTGCCTCCAAGGGTGTTTGCTCTGTGAAATGAAACAAACTAGCCGCGGCAACGGCTTGGGCTCCCGATTCCTGTATCGCTAATCTAAAGTCCTCGTAATCCTTTGCTCCGCCAGATGCAATCACAGGGATCTTTACTGCCTCAACTACTTGAGCAATTAAGTCCAAATCATACCCCTCAAGAAGGCCATCTTTTTCAACAGACGTTATTAAGATTTCGCCTGCACCTTTTTCTTCTAATATCTTCGCCCATTTCGCAGGATTTATACCTTGCGCTTTTGAACCACAATGCGAATAGCATTCATATTCACCCTCACTTGTTTTACGCGCATCAATACTCGCGACAATACATTGCGACCCAAACACCTCTGCGGCCTGTTGAACAAGATCTGGATTTTCGTAACAAATACTATTGAGGGCAACCTTGTCAGCCCCTGCCCGCAGTAAGCCTTTAATATGATCTAGATTTGTAATGCCGCCGCCAACAGTGAGCGGAACAAAGCAATCAGTAGAGAATAGCTTCACCTCTTCAACATCAGGGCCACGATCATCTTTTGTTGCAGCAATATCTAACACAATCATTTCATCAACTTGACGACGGTTGTACACTTTAATAGCGGGTAACGTTGTGCCAACGCGGCGCCAGCCATCAAAACCAACGCCCTTCACCAACCCCATATCTTTCATTAACAATGTTGGAATCACTCTTGTCTTTAACATTATTATACTCCAACAAAATTTTTGAGGAGAGAAAACCCAGCAGGGCCACTTTTTTCAGGATGAAATTGTGCACCCCAAACTTTTCCATTTCTTATAACGGATGGAAAAGGAAAGCCATGAGGCGTACGCGCTAAAACATGATCTTCATTTACTGCATCAAAATAGTAGCTATGAACAAAGTAAAAATCTGTCGCTTCTTTTATATCTTGGAATATTGGATCATCTTTTTTTTGAATGGCCACTTCATTCCAACCAACATGCGGCACAAGAACGCCTTCCTCAACTACTTGTGCATTCGTTTTGAAATGAACAACATTACCTTCTATTAAACCAAGCCCTGTGGTTTCACCATGTTCTGTTCCTGTGCTGGACAATAAGTGCATCCCTAAACAAATACCCAGAAGAGACGCATTATTATGCTCAACAGCATTTCTGATAGCGTCACACCAGCCCCCTTCAGATAAGTTTTGCATGGCTTTTGAGAACGATCCAACACCCGGCAATATAATATGGGTAGCTGTTTTCAAGCTTTCGGGAGAAGATACTATTTTTGAAGCGACGCCTATATGATCCAGAGCGGAAGATATTGAACCCAAATTTCCCATACCATAGTCGATAATATCAACACTCATAAAAATCAACTTTCATAGTCGTACGTTATAGAGACTTAAGCCGCGGCGGCTTCGGTTTCCATCATATCAATAACAGGATCAAATTTATGTTTTAAATTGCCATCTCTGTCTTTGACTAGATCGCCATTTGAATCAGTTTCGAAAATTTTTCTATTTGTGAACTTATCACAAATTCCAATAAATTCTTCAACAGTCATATCTAACGGTGCCAGAATATCTTCTATTGGTTTATGTAAGTATTTCCAAGGAAATTTTCCATCATGCAACTTAATTAAATGCACAGCATCTTCACGGGTGATACGGCCACGTCTTACATGTAAACACGCAATATCCGTAGAGCGACCAAATCCAAATTTTAAATATTTAAAATAATCATGGATACCTGTTTGGGTGTTGTCCAAATTCTCATAATTTACAATTGAATTTTCAACAATCGTATCCAATGTTTTAAAGCCATGCGCCTGCGCCAGCAAAGCATTACTGTAGCCATCCCACGGGATATAGTGCCCTAAGAACAGCCCCGTAACGCCCACTCTTTGCAGATCTTCGTCTGTTGGGTATTGATATGGAATAAGATGCTTTGCTTCGATGCCATCGTAGCCAATCATATCGGTAACGCGCATCCCCAGCAAACCACCAAACTCTTCTAACCATCGACGCGTTAAAACATTATCTTCCGATGCCGCCGCAGGGCCACCATATTCATTTTGAGAATTCTCTCCCCATACAATCAACGGAACATTATATTGCACCGCCGCACGAACAGGGATTGTGAAAATTCCAACATGTTCTGGCCAAGAAATATCACCCACATCCGTCAAACCAATCCGATTTAATTTTGCGCGTATTTTTTTGTTAGGAGACACTTCAATGTAATCAACACCAAGGCTTTTTATATTATCAATATTAGCACGACCAATATCAGCCAAGTCACACGTTGATGATGTCACACATAATGGGTTCAATCCCATTTGCAACATACGTACAACTTGATAGGTACTGTCTTTACCGCCACTAACAGGGATAATACAATCCCAATTTGAACCATCGGTTTTACGATATTTCTTTAGAACTTCTTCAAGCTCCTCTGCTCTTTTGTCCCAATCAACTTCTTTTCGCTTAGAGTAATTTTGGCACGCATGGCAAACACCATCTTTATCAAAAGATAAATCAGGCTTGGTACTTGGCATTACACATTTACGGCAATATTTCATTTTCTATACAAACCTTATTTTCTTTTTTCCATTAGGAACCAATTTAAATCATCGGCTGGGAAGTTGACATCTCTGTGGTAACAAAAGCCATAATCTACAAGTTTTAAATCTGGATATTTATCCATCATTTCTCCTGCAAAATCCCTTTTGAACAATCTATCATCATGACCATGATACGGTATGGATACTGGCTTAGGGTTATAATATTCGCAAACCATGACATATTTACGACTGGCTTGATACAACGCTTCATAAACCTTAGGGAGTTCATCAGGATTAATATGTATCATTACGCCCGATGTAAAAGCAAAGTCACAGCTGTCGGGGAATGAGTTTTCCAAAATTGAACCATGATGACATTCAGTCACCCAATCATTTTGGCTCAAAGAAGCATGCGCCTCTTTATTAATTTCAATCGCCTTAATTTCTGCTTTTGGTAAAAGAGAATGGATCGCATAAAGATTGTTCCCAATATTTGCGCCAAATTCAAACACACTTCCTACACCTGTTGTACGCTCAAAAATTCTTGAGAATAAATTAAGGCGCGTGGGGTAGTTATCATCCGTTGTGTTCCGTCCGATATATTCATTACCAAATTCTGTTGCCCAGAATTTTTCTTGTTCTGTTTTATAAGCGGTCATTTATTTTCCTTTAATTTTAAATATAATTCTACTTTTTCCAAATCTTCTGCATAATCTATATCTACTGCGCGTTCCGCAGGTATTTCATACGCTAATAAATTGTCCTGATAATAGCTTTTCTCTCTATTATCTCTTAACATTTGATTATGCACCCAATAAAACGTTCCATTACTGGCCACTGCATGTGGGTACGTTTGTGATCTTTCCTTGCCTTGTTTTGGAAACATCATTTCCAAATAACCATCCTTATTTTCCGTTAAGGTTTTATAAGGGTGATAATTAAATTCTGATACGCTCATTAAAACACAGGGCGCATTCGCACTTTTTACAACCTTACAAGACTGTATAAAATCATCTGCCTCTACTAAAACAGATGTCGGATATGCAACGCAAAAATATTCAGGCGATTCATTATATTCCGTTTTCAAGAAGTCTAATGCCTCCAAACACCCATCTAACTCATGCGCCGTATCTGTCGCGAAAGCATCTGAGCGCATAATAACTTCTGCACCACAAGATGTTGCAATTTTTGCAATTTCATCATCCTCGGTTGTCACTAAGACACGATCAAAAACACCTGATTTGAGGGCCGCTTCGATAGGATATGAAATTAACGGTTTATCATTAAGTATCGCAATGTTCTTACGCTTAAACCTTTTAGAGCCGCCCCTAGCTGGTATTATAGCAACAAACCCCATAATCGCATTTTCCTTGTAAATTCGTTCATATTTAAGCAAAAGCAATATTTGATAGCAAGTGAATTTGCTATAAACAGGGCGTTCGTCACCATGAATAACTTAACACGCCCTAAGTTTTACCATAACCTTTAACGCGCTTCTTCAAAACCTTGATACGCTTCGGGTTAAATTCATCTCGGCCTTCAAGGATATTCATAAAACGTGCCACAACACGATCTGTATCAAATTCATACGGCAATAGCGACGCGCGGTATGTTTCAGCAGGATTAGGCTTAATCGTTTGCATGGCATCTAGAAATTCAGGCATTGTTTGCGTAACCTGTACAACGCCATCTTCTGCCAATTCAGCGATCTCGGCAATACCGCCCGATGTACTGGTCGCAATTACAGGTGTTCCTGCAGCCAAGGACTCCAACACCGCATTAGGCATTCCTTCAAAACGAGATGGCATTAAGAAACAATCGGCTGCACCAATTTGTGGCCATGGTGTCTGTGTGAAGCCTGGTAAGAACACTTTATCTTGTAAGCCATGTTTCTCAATCAACTTTTCTAGATACGGACGTTCGTGCCCACCACCCAAAATTGTCACGCGCCAATCATATTCAGATCGAAAATACGGCAACGCTTCAATCAACTGATCGAAACCTTTTTGCGGATGCATACGTCCCGCGCAGACAAAGTGGAGCGTTTTCTTACGCGCTTCTGGATCTTTAAATGGTGTAAAGGGTGTTTGACGGATCATATCTATATTTACAGGATTATAAAGCAATTTATGATGCCCCGTATTGGCACTCAACAGCTCATAAAATTCATTAATGATACGCTGTGACGGGCTAATCACAAGGTCTGCACGTGGGTAGAGAACTTTGTAGAGTATCTTAACTAACCAACCAACGCGCATCGTCTTAAAAATAAATGATGGTGTAATCGCTTCACGAATAATTACGCGTGTATTGGGTAAGAACGGCTTAATCATCACCAACCCAAAATTCGTGTGCGCCATTGTTGTCATCGCAATATCAGGTTTAATTTCTTTTAGCTTCTTTTTCAAAGACCAAAGACCAAAAATTACTTTTTTGTGGCTGCCAATATTATGAATTTTTATATCGGGCGCGATTAGTTTTTTTAAATGTCCATTGCGACGAAACGAAATAAATTCGGGCGTAAAACGTTCCCTATCAACTTTATTCATTAATGTAATAAGCACACGCTCCGCCCCACCTGCGGACAGGGAAGGTAGAATGAAAGCAACTTTTTTAGGTTTTGTAGACATATATTGTATTTTTTACAGACTTAATTGCAAAATGTCAGCCTTTAAATACCATAACATTATGAAAAAACTTGTTTAGCCCCTTAAAGTTCTATAAAAATATACCTATTAACAAGAGGTGAATTTGATGCAGAAAATTGTAATTACAGGCGGCGCAGGCTTTATAGGCTCTCACATTGTTGATGAGTTCATGGAAAACTATCCCGATGCCAAAGTCGTTGTCCTCGACAAGATGACCTATGCCGCAGACATACGTAATATCAAACATCATATTGAAAAGAAAAATTTCGAACTTATCGTTGGCGATATATGTGATTTAGATACCTGTTTACGCGCCCTCAAAGACACCGATCTTCTTATTCATGCCGCCGCCGAAAGTCACGTTGATAACTCCTTTAGCAATTCTTTAGAATTTTCAAAAACAAATGTCGTTGGTACACACTGCTTGATGGAAGCTTGCCGCCGCCTAAATGTTTCAAAGATAATTCATGTCAGCACCGATGAAGTTTATGGTGAAGTCATGGAAGGCCATGCTTTTGAAGACACCACTCTTCAACCAACCAACCCCTACTCCGCTTCTAAAGCGGCAGCAGAAATGATTATTCACGGTTTCAGACGCTCGTTTAACTTACCAATTATTATGATCCGTGCAAACAATATGTTTGGTACGCGCCAATATCCTGAAAAAATAATTCCAAAATTTACTTTAATGCTTATGCAAGATCAAAAGTTAACATTACATGGCAATGGTAAAAACAAGCGTCACTTTTTAGCCGTGCGTGATTTCACAAATGCCTTAAAAATTCTGAATGAAAAAGGTGAGATCGGCGAATGTTATAATATTGGCACGACACAAGAGTTTGAGAATATCAAAATTGCTCAAGAGCTTTGCAAGCTCTTTGGTTTAGATCAAGATAAATACATCACTTACGTCGAAGATCGTCCGTTTAACGATGGTCGTTATGCCGTGAATTGGGACAAGATCACTGCTCTTGGATGGGAACCAAAAATCGACTTAAAACAAAGCCTTGCAGAGCTTGCAGCATGGTATTCAACATATTCAGACAGATATGTTGAAGACGATCAAATCGTTAATAACGCCCAACAGCCCCAGTCAATTCGAGCCGTTTCTTAAATTATATAACGCCTGTTTGAAATGTATCACAGCTACTAATTTGGCCACTTTCGAAGCCGCGCTTAAACCATGTTTTCCGCTGAGCTGACGATCCGTGTGTAAAGGAATCTGGTACAACGTAACCTCGTGATTGCTTTTGCAAACGATCATCACCAATCTGACTGGCCGCATTTAAG
>JALZUF010000020.1 GCA_023301785.1 Alphaproteobacteria bacterium
TGCAAAGGCCGCCGCTAAAAATTAACAATATTAATAATAAATATCCCATGCCTCACTTCTCCTGTTTCTCTAATGCTTGTTGGTAGGCTTTGGCGGCTTGGGCTAGTATGTCAATATCTGCCAAACCTAAATGATGATTCATGTCGTGTATTTTTAAAGCTCTTTCCAAACCCTCAATAACTTGCAAAGGCTCTTGGGTGGGGCGGGATTTGCCGTTTTTTATTTGCTCATTCCAAAATCTATCATCTCTTTCATCACTCATTTTCATTTCCTTTATGTTGGGGGGTTGTTAATTTAAGCCTGTCTTCCCTACCCAATCGTGCCGCAATATCAAGAGTGCTTTCTTCTTTAACGTTCCCCCAACTCATGACTTCCCCACAATCTTCGCGTGTTCTTGGATTGCAGTTTCGGCATCCTTTACTCGCTTGTTGTATTCGTTCCAATCCATTGACTGACAATAACCTGTTACGTTTGGCATCATGCCCTTCAAAGCATCCGCCATCAAAGCCATAACCCTGTCCTTTTCGGCTTGCGATTGAAGGGCTTTCTCAATCTTGTGTAAGTATGAATTAATAGAATTTTTAGAGGGGCTTGCTAATGTAACACCCTCACGAACACTGTCATGGAAACGTGCCATTCTTAATAATTCTTTGATATATTTAATGTATTCCAAAGCCTGTGTTTCTTTTGTGTCGGTCATTTTTGTCCCTTGTTCTTCCAAATATATGATGAAAACCATGTAGAAATATCTATCAAATTAAATTTTTTCTTTCTAACCCACGAGCCAAATTCAGTGGTTAAATTAGAGCTTCCGCACCCTAAACAATTAGACCCCGTGAAAAAGTCTTTGAGAAAATTTATAGTGTCGCCTGTCGCAAGGGTTTTCTCACAGTCTTTGCAATACTTTCTAAATCCGTATCTACTCATCCTCTAATCCTCCGTTAAGTGTTGGGCTACAAAATTTTCATAGTAACCATATTTAATCTCTGCATCTTTTCGCGCTTTTATGGCTTCTGATTTGTTCATAAAAGCACCTAAATGCTTTGTTTTTCCTTCAATAGTAATAAACGATTTCCATCTATTTCTGTTTTTATAAACCCCAGTTGCTCCACACTTGTTTCGTGAGAATGTTTTTCTGTTGTGTAAGTTTTGCCTATGATTGACGGAGCGTAAATTAGAAATCCTATTATCATTTTTAATACCATTAATGTGGTCTATTTCTTGCGGGTCGTAACCTTTTGTTATTTTCCAAATAAGCCTATGAACAAGAAACGCACTACCATCCACGCGGGTTCTAACGTAACCGTCTTTATTTAAAATCTTACATTCACCAAGCCCTCTACCGTTTTTTGACTTGATTCTTGTTAGCTTTCCGTCATCGGGATTGTATGAAAAAATATTACTCAACACCTTTACGCTTGGAAGTTCCTTAGTTTTCATTTTTAACAAACTCCCTAATCATGGCTTTGTAAACATCAGAGGCGGAACATTCTTTGTTTTCTTCAATCATCTTTTCCATTAATTCCTCACCATCGAATATCATCGCATCCGTTGGCTCTCTAGGAACAAGCACCATGCCATCATCTGGCTTTTGGGTTAGGTAGCCTTGTTTTGATAACAATTTCATCGCTGTTCCAATGGCAATGCTTTCCTCTATTGTTATTTCGCGCCCATATTCATCCTCACAATCCATATCAATTTTTGAATGAAGCGAAGGAATACCAACATCCACGGCATCCGCTCTTGAGGGGTGAGGTTTAGTTTGCAAGTATTGTTCTAAAAGCCATTTACATGGTTCTTTTATACAACTGCAAATTTCTTCCTCTTTGTCGTCAAGGATAATGCAATCTAAACATTCTTGCATTTCATTCATTGTGAACGGACAAGATTCCCCCTCTTGCCCTGCGCGGGACTGTAGGGCTTTAGAAAAATAATTCGCGGCTTTTTGCCCCTGAACTAAAATACAGTTATCAACCCTGCTTAATTGCTCTATTTTGCGTGGTGCATGATAAGCGCAACACTCAATATAAACATCTTCATCTGGTAAATAAAAATCAAGATGTTTGGTTTCTCCATGCTTTCCTTTTTCTCCGTCTTGAATAGTATTTTTTGGTAAAACTTTACCCACTGTATTTTCAATAGGGTCGTTGCCTATTACTTCCAAAGCCTCACTAACCGCATCATCGCTTGGCGGGGTTAGGGCGCGGGTGTTCCAATCTTTATAAGCGTCACTTTGTAATTCACAAATAACAGAAGGTATATCACATTCTTCACAATAAACTTCGACACTATCAACATGGTTTATAATTGTGGGATTGCTTCCACAAAAAGGACATGGTTTCAAAGCCAATTCCTGCGCTGTTTTATCTTTCGTCATTTTGTTGTTCCTTAATTTGGGCTTGTATGTCATTAAAAACATCGCGGCAATTTTTACCCTCTATGTCATGCTTCCAAAACCCAGACAAATGAATACGACAATCGCCTTTATCTTGCGTCATTATCACTATATTCGCGGGGTTTATTAATACACCCCCCACCATTACCATTAATAAGTTAATCATCATTTTTCTCCTCGGTTGGTGGGGTTAGAGAAATAGTACGCATAACCCACGCTACCAAAAGCAAAGAACAACGATTGCCATTGTGGTGAAAATGCTAGTGCCATCATCATAAAAGCTAAACTTA
>JALZUF010000021.1 GCA_023301785.1 Alphaproteobacteria bacterium
CATGTTTTGAGCGATTTTAATAGCGTTTTCAGGGGTGCGTTCACGCCCCAACAACAAGCAATCAAATTCATCGACTGACCATGTTTTATGAACGGGGAGGCATTTTTCTGCGGCGGCTATGATTTGATGGTGGTAGCGCACGTATTTTTCATGGTTGGCCTGAATGCAGATAAGCGAAGGGCACATTTTCTTTGCCTCATAAATCTTGGTGCCTGTTTTAATGCCAAAAGCTTTGGCCTCGTATGAGGCGGCAATGGCGCAGGTGGCATCGGTCATCGTAGGGACAACGGCCACAGGCTTGCCAATAAGATGCGGGTTATCATTCTGTTCAACGCTGGCAAAATAGCTGTTGAGGTCTAAAAACAGCCATTTTAGGCCTGCTTCTGAAGGAGATAATAAGGATGCACCATGATTTTTGTTCATCTTTTGTTCTTACTTTATTTGATCTTTTGATGCAAGTACTTCTTTGATGTACAATATTCAGGAGATGTTAAGGTTTTATGCTCTATAATAAGGGGGTAAAAAGAAACATATTGATATTAAAGGATTAGGAGCCAGTTTCGATGGAACAAACAATTAGTGATAGCCATTTTCATATGTGGCGCGCCATCGTGGCGATGATGCATGCAGATGGTGTGGTCACTCCACAAGAGCTGTCTTTTATCAACGACTACATTGGGGACGTTCAATTTTCGAGCGAGCAATCAGAGCTTATTGCGCAAGATATCTCTACGCCGCAGCTGGTGCATGATATGTTTTCACGTATTTCAGACGAAGATGATCGTAAAAACTTTTTTGCTTTGGCGCGTGCTTTAAGTTGGTGTGACGGCAATTTTGATGAGCAAGAAAAAACAATTATTGAGCATCTAGAAAAAAGTGACTTGATGTCAGAAAATCAACACTTGTTAGAAGAGAGCCGTGACGTTGTAAACGAAGTTGAGCTTTGTGAAGACCAGTGGCGCTTTAAGACGGAACGTAGCCGTAACCTTTTTGGTTTCTTAAACGGCATTATGCGTCAAGCAAGTTAAACAACCTTACCTAAAAAACTTATCTGAATTTGTCGATGTGACGGGGATATAATGTGTTTCCGCCAGTAAAGGTGAGCTGGGGTATCCAGAACCATTATTTTTCAAGATAACATTTTTATCAGGCATATTAGCACCTGATACGCGAATGATAATATCTCGCCACGCTGAATTACCTGTTTTTGAAACAAAGATTGGCCCACGGACATTGCTTACGGTTGAAAGTGGTGTGAATTTTTTTGCGCTCGCTTTAAAGATAGCCATGCCGCAACCATCCCATCCGCACCAATGCGTGTGTGGAAGCTTGAACAAAACAATCGCATCACGTTTACCATCATTGTTGAGGTCTACACGGACAAAATCATAATCTGAGTTGGGCGGCGCATTGACTGATTTAACGTAGGCTGTCACAGCCTCAATCAGCTTTTCATCACCAGGGCCATTATCTGATGGAAAGGGCGTTAGGCCAGATGAGGGCGCGGAAGTACCGCCGCCACACCCCGATAGTGCAAAAATCATTAAAAAAGCAAAAGCCATATATTTCATGGGGGGCATCATAGACAGATTCTTATTCCGTTGACAATAAGGTGAAATATGAGAGAATCGTTATGTTTCTCATTCGTTGGAAACCAATTCACGTACAAAATTTACATTAAAATGTCAGGACTTATTATGATGCCGTCTTTATCAAGCTTACGCTTACCGTCTCAAGCGGAATTTATTAAACGCTCAATCTTCCCCTTCTTAGCGGTGTTTGCCGTATTGGCAATCCCCGCGCTTGCGGCAACTGGGGCGAAAGAGCCTACGCACGCCAGTATGATTGCAAACCCATGGGCGATTGCCGCCTTGGTTGTTTTCTTTTTATCATACTTAGCCGTTTTGTTCGAAGAGCAAACGCACCTTAGAAAATCAAAGCCTGTCATGTTAGGTGCTGGTTTGATCTGGGTCTTTATTGCGATTATCGCGCCTGATTATGGTGTGGATCATCATGGTTTGCGTGATGCTGTCTATCACGGTCTGGAAGAATACGCGTCTTTGCTTTTGTTCTTATTAGCGGCGATGACATATATTGCGGCCTTAGAAGAGCGTCAGGTCTTTGCCACGTTACGTGGTAAGTTGGTTGCGGCTGGTTTTAATATGCGTCAGCTTTTTTGGGTGACGGGTGTTTTTGCTTTCTTCCTATCCCCGATTGCGGATAATCTTACGACGGCATTAGTATTAGGTGCGGTTGTTATGGCTGTGGGTGCGAATAATACGAAGTTCATTGTTGTGGCTTGTATTAACATTGTGAACGCCGCTAATGCTGGTGGTGCTTTCTCGCCATTTGGTGATATTACAACGTTGATGGTATGGCAAGCGGGACACGTTGAGTTCTTTGACTTCTTCCCATTATTCTTACCATCAATGGCTTGCTTCTTAGTGCCTGCGATTATCATGAGTTTCTTTGTCCCTACAGACAAACCAGAGCCATTAAAAGAAGAAATTAAAATGAAGCGTGGTGCAAAGCGCATTATCTTCTTAGGTCTATCAACAATCGCAATGGCGATTAGTTTTGAGCAAGTCTTTGGTCTGCCACCATTCTTAGGAATGATGACAGGTATGAGTATCTTGATGATCTTTGCTTGGTTTTTAAGAAAGACCGATAATGGTGAAGATGAAGATTTTGATATCTTGGAGCAAGTTGCCAATGCGGAATGGGATACATTGTTATTTTTCTTTGGTGTTATTTTCTCTGTTGGTGGTTTGACTTTCTTGGGGTATCTGGAGCTGGTGTCGACCACGATGTATGGTGGTTATGGTGACAGCATTACCAATATCTTCATGGGTTTTGCTTCGGCGATCATTGATAACATTCCTGTGATGTTTGCGATCTTGTCGATGAACCCTGATCTGGATCAATTTCAGTGGTTGTTGGTGACGTTGACCTGTGGTGTGGGTGGATCGATGCTGTCGATTGGTTCTGCCGCTGGTGTGGCGTTGATGGGTGTTGCCCGTGGAAACTATACGTTCTTTGGTCACCTTAAATGGGCGCCAGTTATCCTGTTGGGGTATATTGCCGCGATTGCCGTACACTTCTATGTGAATGCCGATCTGGAAGGTGTCTATAGCGCCGCGGATGCGGTTACGCATAGTGAGAGATTAGCCGAAGTTGCTAATTAAGCTTTAGCGATATAAGAATTAAGAGAAAGAGCGGGTCCAATGACCTGCTCTTTTTTTATGCGAGTAAAATATAAAGCCCCATCGTCATTGTGGCGACGCAAAAGAGATGGAAGGCAAAGATACGATCTAGTTTTATTTTGGCAACGGTAGAGGGCGTTAACATGGCAAAGGCAAAGGTTAAACCAAAAATCACAAAGGGTTGAATGCCGTTCACTAATGTCTGCACCAGTGTCGCCGCAGGGGCGATGGTGAGGGCTTTTTGAAACAGCAGCATTGAGCTACGACATAACAGCTCCATCAATATAAAAAGCAACACTAGGTTTTTGGGAGAGGCTTTGAAGAGCGCGATTGAGTTTGAAAAGGAATTCTTCTTGGTGAGGAAAATAGAAGCACTAAAGAGGCCGCCGCCAATCATGATGTAACCCGCCAGTGGTATCCAATGAATTTCTTGCCCCAGATAACGGCTCAGCACGGTGAAGATACCAACGCCCAGCCCCGTGAGGAGCATAAGGATCAGCGTTTCAAATTTAAACCGTATAGCCTTAAAATCATAAAGCACACCCATGGCGGCAATGATAATCAGGGCGGAGGCTAGAAACTGAGTTGTTGTGATTGTCTCTCCCAGAAACAACCACGCGATGATAAATACAAAAATAGGGATGAGTTGGAACAACGGCACAACAATGGAGGCCTCGTCAATCTGTAGGGCTTTGGAATAGGGAATGTGCGCGATGTTGGAAAAGACACCAAGGGCAAGAAAGAGGAGTGCTTGGGTGAGTGTCACGGGATAGTCTTGCGCGCTATAGAGGACAATGACCAAGCCCGAGATGGTGGAGAAAACACCGCACATCGCCATGAAACCTAACGCATCATTGGGAAAATGTTTCCGCAAAATATGCTGATCCACTAAATTATTCATGCCCCACAAAAACGCAGGAATAATACAATAAATCCACCAAGGCATGGGTTTAGGGGCTTTCTTTGTTTTAAATCGTCATTGCGAGAAGGGCTATAGCTCGACGCGGCAATCTAGATTTTCTGGATTGCTTCACTGCGTTCGCAATGACGAATTTAACCTTCATTCCATCTCAACTTCGGCTCACGTGCCGCTTTCAGCTCGTCCAGCCTTGTGGCGGGGGCGCTTTGGGGGAGGGTGTGGAAGTAGTCCGCGCCTTTTACCTTTGCGTCCTGCGCTAGCTTTTTCATTACCAAAATAAAGCGATCAAGTTCGGCTTTGCTTTCAGTTTCGGTTGGCTCAATCAACATCGCGCCGTTGACGACCAATGGGAAGTAAACCGTCATCGGGTGCATACCGTATTCGATTAAGCCCTTGGCGATATCAAGCGTGGTGACATTGCTTTCTTTTTGGTATTTCTCGGTGAATAAGGCTTCGTGCATCACTGGTCCTTCGAAAGGCGCGTGGTAATCGTCTTTCAGGCTGGCGTTGATGTAGTTGGCGTTTAGAACAGCATCTTCGGATACACGTTTTAGGCCATCTGCACCGTGGCTCATCATATAGGCAAGCGCGCGGACGTGCATACCGAATTGACCTTGGAAACCTTTAAGGCGGCCACAAGTTGTCTCGCGTTCACCATCACGTTCAAGGCGGTAATTATCACCGTCTTTTACGACCAAGGGTGAAGGGATATAAGGCTCTAAGCTTTTCGCCACACAGATCGGGCCAGAACCCGGACCACCACCGCCATGCGGGGTAGAGAATGTTTTGTGTAGGTTGAGGTGCATCACATCAACACC
>JALZUF010000022.1 GCA_023301785.1 Alphaproteobacteria bacterium
TCAGCGTGTTCGGCTCGGATAGACCACATATTTTTACAAGTGTCATTCTACTGGTTTGTTTTGTAAAGCATGCTGATAGTAATTTGATAAAATCGTAATGCTTATGCCGTACATGATAGGATAAAAGTAAGCCAAGATTGGTGCTGTCATCAGGAAAATAAGACCATTGACCATGAAAGCATTCGTTTCTTGTTGAATTAGCATGCCAATAATAAAAGACATAGCGATAAACACGACCATCATAAGCAAGCCGATACGCCATAGTCCAAAGAACCACGCTCCCATCATTTTCCAAAAATATCCCGCCGTCATGCTGAAGGATTGCTTCAAAGTAATTGAATTATCAACGGCTTTGGCAGGGAAATAGAAACAAAATTTAAACCCTAAATATGTTGCTCCAAAAATTGCGGCAAAGACAGCAATAAAACCAATCACAGGGCTTATAATAGCGGTTAATCCACCCAGTGCCCCCGCAACAAAACCCATGACGCCTAACAATAAACCCATACCAATAAAGGCCCATTCATGTCTTTTTGGTTTGAACATATTCATCGGCTCATAATTGTCGGGGCCGTGAATAACAACACGGTGCCATGTGATCGCTAAGACAGCATAAAAATATCCAGATAAAAGTCCAAATAAACCAAACCCCGTACTACTTTCTGAGAAAAAGAAAATTGTAATTAATGTATCAAGTAACGTTAGAAGGAGGACGCCGATTACAACAGGTTTGGCAATGCGCCATAAGACATCTTTGTTGTCACGCACAAATTCACGTGCATTCTTACCTGTTTCGCGCGCATAAAGGCTGGGAGTGTAGGGTCTAGTCATTTTGATTTTACCTTCTTTTAATTAAGGGAGTTTATAATGTCTTGTGCCGTTTTGGCGGGATCATCGCTTTGAGTAATGGGGCGACCAATCACCAAGTGCGTTGCGCCTTTATCCATGGCTTGCGCTGGGGTCATGATACGTTTTTGGTCACCAATGTCACTACCCGCAGGGCGGATGCCGGGTACCATTAAGGCGAAATCGTCACCGCAAGCTTCACGAATGGCTTCGATCTCATGGCTTGAACAAACGGCACCATCAAGGCCAGCGTCCTGTGTCAGCCTTGCCATTTGTACAACACGCTCGCGGACACCGTCATGATAGCCCACTTCTTTAATCGCCTCTTCATCAAGGCTGGTAAGAATTGTAACGGCAATTAATTTTGTTTCTGTCGGGCAGGCGGCTTTGGCAGCGCGCATCATCTCTATCCCGCCAGCCGCATGCACGTTTAAATAAGCAGGCTTAAACTGTGATGTTACAGAACGTATGGCGCTCGCGACTGTATTCGGAATATCGTGATATTTTAGATCAACAAAAATTGGTGTATTTGGAAAAGCGTTATGGACTTCTAAAATACCTTGCGGGCCAAGCGCATTAAAAAACTCCATGCCTAACTTAATACCGATACCACTTTGTGAGATTTGTTCGCATAGCGTCAGGGCGGATTTAAGGTCGGGCTTGTCAATCGCACAAAAGATAGAAGGCAAGGTGGAAGGTTGGGTCGTCATATTTTATAAATCAATTATCTGTTTAGAGGTTGGATTGCTCTTGGATACTTCCTTACTCAACTTTTCTTCAAGTTTTTCAATGTCGTTTTCCAATTTTTCTTTATCTTTGGTCAGAACTTTTACTTCTTTTTTATATTGTCTGCGTTCTTTACGGGTTTGGCTCATACCCAACCAGCCCATCAGAATGCCCAGAAAAAAACCAACCAGTAAAAACAAAAGTGTCACCGCATAGAGGGGTAACTCAATAGGGGCAATAAACGGACTGAATGTGATCGAAACGCCCTCTGGGTGTGCAATCGCAAACGCCACTGCACCGATGATAAAAGGCAGTGTTATAATCCATCTTAAGATAGCCATGTTCAATTTCCGTTTTGATAAAGAAAAACCCGCATATTGAAAGCAGGTTTATATTGTTCGTTAAATATTATTCGCTTGAAGGATTGTAGAATTGATCTTCGGATGATTTTGAATCATCACCTTCTTCGTTTAGTTTTTCGCGTAAGGCCTTACCTGTTTTAAAGAAAGGTAGACGTTTCGCTTCAACTTGTACTGTTTCACCTGTGCGCGGGTTACGACCAACGCGGGCGTCACGGTGCTTAATTGAAAAAGCACCGAAGCCACGAAGTTCTACACGGTCACCATTCGCTAAGGCGTCTGATACTTCGTCAAAGACCGTATCAACAATTTTTTCAACATCGCGCAAAAATAAATGCGGATTACGCTCTGCCAGCTTCTGTATCAGTTCAGATTTTGTCATGTGTTAATCCTGCTTCTCTTTCTGCCGCATCGGCCATCAAAAATACGCGGTTCAAAATTCGTTAAGTATTACTTATATAATAATGATGCGATATTTAGGCGGTTATCGTCAAGTAAAAGATTCGCCAAAACATTGAAAAAGCACGATTTTTAGTGTTAGTCATAAAAAACCGCCCTTCATGCGAAGGACGGTTTTGAGAATTTATATTAAAGAAGATTATTTCTTATCATCTTTACCACTTAGAGCGGCACCAAGGATATCACCAAGTGATGCACCTGATTCAGTCGAACCAAACTCTTCAAGAGCTTGTTTGTCCTCATCAAGTTCACGCGCTTTGATAGAAAGACCAACTTTGCGGTTTTTCTGATCAACAGTGATGATCTTCGCATCGACTTTTTCACCAACGGCGAAACGGTCTGGGCGTTGCTCTGAACGTTCACGAGATAGGTCGTTTTTCTTGATCGTTCCTGTTACGCCA
Organism: Alphaproteobacteria bacterium; assembly: GCA_023301785.1. Classification (GTDB taxonomy): domain Bacteria; phylum Pseudomonadota; class Alphaproteobacteria; order Micavibrionales; family Micavibrionaceae. Next base: position 2,792 of record JALZUF010000022.1, read on the forward strand.
TCATTTACTGTTACTTCAACAGTACCTGATGTTACTTCAGAAACAGTACAAGTCACAACGGCTCCGCGTGCCATACCTTTCATGGCGCCCTCAAATGGGTCGTCAGTCAATTGCTTGATACCAAGGGCAACACGCTCTTTCTCTGGGTCAACATCCAGAATTTTCACTTTAACAGATTCACCTTTGGTGAACGGCTTCAGTGCGTCTTCTGTCTGATCTTCCCATGAAATATCGCTGATGTGAACCATACCATCAATGTCTGAATCTACGGCTACGAATAGACCAAATTCAGTGACGTTATTGATTTCACCTTCGATTTCATCGCCAACTTTATGCTTATCAGCAAAGCCAGCCCATGGGTTTTCTTGACACTGTTTAATACCAAGAGAGATACGACGTTTTTCGTTATCCACTTCCAGAACCATAACTTCAACTTCTTCAGAAGTAGAAATGATTTTCCCTGGGTGAACATTTTTCTTCGTCCATGACATTTCAGATACGTGTACCAAACCTTCGATACCATCTTCCAGCTCAACAAACGCACCGTAATCGGTGATGTTTGTAACACGGCCTTTGAAGACACCCTTAACTGGGTATTTCGCATCAACACCTTCCCATGGGTCAGTCTCAAGTTGTTTCATACCCAATGAGATACGTTGTGTTTCTTCATTGAAGCGAATGATTTGTACATTCACGGTCTGACCAATTTGTAGACTTTCTGATGGGTGGTTTACGCGTTTCCAAGAGATGTCTGTTACGTGTAACAAACCATCTACGCCGCCAAGGTCGATAAACGCACCATAATCGGTGATGTTTTTAACGATACCTTCAACAACAGAACCTTCTGCGATGTTTTCCATCATATCAGATCTTGCTTCTTCACGGCTCTCTTCAAGAACAGCACGACGTGAAACAACAATGTTTCCACGGGCGCGATCCATTTTCAAGATATGGAAAGGTTGTGGTGTGCCCATCAACGGTGTGATGTCACGGATTGGACGGATATCAACTTGTGAACCCGGTAAGAACGCAACTGCGCCACCAAGATCAACAGTGAAACCACCTTTAACACGACCAAAGATAACACC
>JALZUF010000023.1 GCA_023301785.1 Alphaproteobacteria bacterium
TTATGTTAAAAACTTATCTCTTGTGTAGTTTTAACTCTCACGCCATCATGTATCCCTAACAAAACATAGGGATATTATGCGCACCGACACACCACAAGAAATTCATTTAAAAGATTATCAGGCACCTACACATAAAGTTGCCAGCACTGAATTATTTTTTGATATCCATGATGGTAAGACAACAGTCACCTGCAAAACGCAATACACCAAAAACAACGAAGACGATGCGCCCTTATTCCTAGAAGGTGAAGAACTCAAACTAATTTCCTGTAAACTTGACGGCAAAGATGTCCAGCCGAAAATATCAAACGAAGGCCTAACATTAGCTTGCCCTGGAAAAGATATTTTCACACTCGAAATCGTGACCGAAATTTGCCCTGAAGAAAATACCGCGCTTGAAGGGTTGTATCATTCAGGCAGCACTTACTGCACACAATGTGAAGCTCAAGGCTTCCGCAAAATTACATACTACCCAGACCGCCCAGATGTCATGGCAACTTTTAAAGTCACCGTTGAAGCTGACAAGAAAAAATGTCCAATCCTATTATCAAACGGTAATAAAATTGATGAAGGTGACGCAGGCAATGACCGCCACTTCACCGTATGGGAAGACCCAACACCAAAGGGCTGTTATTTATTTGCCCTCGTTGCTGGTGATCTTGTTCGTGTTGAAGACAAATTCACAACCATGTCTGGCCTAGAAGTTGATCTTCATATCTACGTTAAAGAAGGAGATGAAGGCCAATGCGATCACGCCATGGAAAGCTTAATCAAATCCATGAAATGGGATGAAGAAGTATATGGCCGTGAGTACCAATATAATATTTTCAACATCGTCGCCGTGAGTGATTTCAACATGGGCGCGATGGAAAACACATCACTAAATGTTTTCAATACAGCCCTCGTTTTGGCGCAACAAGAAACTGCAACAGACACAGACTTCATCCGTGTTGAAGGCGTTATTGCGCATGAATATTTTCACAACTGGACAGGAAACCGCGTGACCTGTCGCGATTGGTTTCAACTCAGCCTGAAAGAAGGCCTGACCGTTTTCCGTGACCAAGAATTTTCAAGCGACCTGAACAGCCGCGCCGTACAACGTATTGATGATGTGACACACCTCCGTCGTTCACAATTCCCAGAAGATGCCTCTCCGCTTGCGCACCCTGTACGTCCAGAAAGTTATATTGAGATCAATAATTTCTACACCATGACAATCTACGAAAAAGGGGCAGAAGTTATTCGTATGTTTAATACATTGCTCGGCCCTGACTTGTACCGCCAAGCCACTGATCTTTACTTTGATCGCTTCGATGGTAAAGCCGTCACAATCGATGATTGGGCACAATGTATGGCCGACACATCAGAAATTGATTTGGAACAATTTAAACTCTGGTATTCCCAAGCTGGTACACCGGAAGTCAAAGCCACGAGCAAATATGATGAAGCCTCAAAAACGTTCACGCTAGAGCTTGAACAAAACATTCCAGACACACCGGGACAAACAGATAAAAAACCAATGCACATTCCTGTTGCGCTTGGCCTTGTTGGCGAGAACGGTGAAGACCTTCTCAGCACGACCGTTCTTGATTTCAAAGATGCCAAGCAAACTTTCAAATTTGAAAACATCGCAACGAAACCTGTGCCTTCAATTTTGCGTAATTTTTCCGCGCCAATTAAATTAACAACCGACCTTACCAACGAAGACCTCGCCTTTTTGATGGTCAATGATAATGACGGATTTAATCAATGGGAAGCTGGTCAGACTTATGCCTTGCGTACCATCAGTGATATGCTCAAAGCCGACACAACCGATGCGCCAGAAGCCTTCATCAACAGCGTTGGTGACTTAATAGAAAAAGCGGCAGAGCCTACAAGCGATAAAGCTTTAATGGCACGTGCGCTTTCTCTACCAAGCATTTCTGAAATCTCCCAAGCACAAGACGTTGTTGATCCAACCGCCATCGACAAAGTCCGCAACGCGCTCCAACACAAAATCCGTGAAACATACTTAGACAAGCTTGTTGAAATATATAAAGCCAATGATGTCGGTGACAATTTCAGCATCACACCAGAAGCCATGGGTAAACGCGCGCTTCGTAATGTGATTTTAAATATCTTAACCTCAATCAAAGCCGAAGGTTGTTCCGTATTCGCCAAAGCGCAATATGATAACGCCAACAACATGACGGATCGCCTCGCCGCTTTTGGGGCGTTGATTGATAACCCGAATGCGCCGTGCGCTGATGTCGCTCAAGATTTTTATGATCGTTATAAAGATTACCAGTTGGTGATTGATAAATGGTTTGCCATTCAGGCCAGTGCCAATCACGATGGTATTTTTGATGAGCTTAAAAAACTGCGTCATCACGACGACTTCGACATGAAAAATCCAAATCGTGTTCGCTCACTTTTTGCGGCATTCGCCATGAATAATCCTGTCGCATTCCACGATGCATCAGGCAAAGGCTATGACTTCTTGAAAAATGCTATCATTGAGCTGAATACATTAAACCCGCAAATCGCGGCGCGTATGGTGACACCCTTACGTGAATGGAAACGCTATACGCCAGACCGCCAAGAAAAAATGAAAGCGGCCTTACAAGAAATTTTGGACATCCCCAACATTTCACCAAATGTGTATGAGTTAGTGAGTAAGAGCTTAGGTTAATAAATCCTACATTTTGGGCTTGTTACTTTGTGCCACTACTTCTTTCTTGGTAACTTCAGCCAGTTGCTTCCATTCGTCATATCCGTATTCTAAACTTAAGAAGACGTGATGCGCGCCTTCATCTTCCACGTGCCATCCAATATTGGTGCGTGAAACATTCCCACCCGCCTCACCAAAAGCGCCGATCGCGCTCTCACCCGATCCAATGACACATAAATGGCCAAGTGCTGCGCCTATATCTGTTTTATTGTTAGAATACGCCATATTTAAAATCCTAATATAATTTACGATATAACAAGTAGTATTCGCCTTAAAAAAAATATGTCAATCAATGTTTGTTCGCTCAAATCAATATAAGCTAGATCGTAAGAGCTTAGGTTAAGCTATTTTGACAAAGTACTTAAGTTGGCGATAACAGGCGCTTTCTTAAATGTTTTGATCGCAGCTATTGCTTTGCCGCCAATAATCCAGCCCGACAAAGACGCATAATCAGCATCAACGTGCCCCATATACATGTGTGTCAGACCCGCTATATGTTGCACTTGCTCTGATGCAGTTTTATTAGACAAACCATTTAACAATCGGCCACTTACAAAATAATCATCTCCGCCAGATCGGTCATTCGATCTAATTTCACCATTCGGCTCTAGGTGCTGAAGTTTAAAAGTATCAACATACCGCATGAGGCTAACTGGCGTATTTGTAGGTAACTCTGGACTAAAATAAATAGCCGGCGACGCAATAGTCCTAGAATAACCTTTCTTTGCAAAGTCCCTAAAATCTGTATCAGGCACCCTCCTTATAAAAGGTTCTGCTAATGATTCTTCGGATGCCATCACCATTGGAGGTGTTACCGCACCATGCTGCATACGCCCTTGTTCGCTAGCTTTAATTACAGCAACCTGTGCATTTGTTTCCTGTGCAGAAGGAAACGCGCTTTTTGGAGAAACCTGCCGACCAGCATTATGGCGCGCATCAACATCACGCGAAAATGCGCTCAAATCATCCATAGCCTCTTTAAGCCATGCACAATCACCATGGGGTAAGGAATTATTATCAGCAGACATATTTGATACCGTAGATTAAAATGAAATAACAGAATACGGAAGATTGAAATTATGTCAATAAATAAACTTGTAGAATTCGACACACAATTTAATGCCCCTCTTTGTGGCATCGATGAAGTGGGTCGCGGCCCGTTATGCGGTCCCGTTGTCTCGGCCTGCGCCTATATCCCTCCTGAAAATCTTGATAATCCGATATGGGACAGTATTAATGACAGTAAGAAAATATCCGCCATCAAGCGTGAAAAACTGTTTGAGCCCCTAAAAGAGTTTTGCCTTTACGGTATTGCCGAAGCTTCCGCTCAAGAAATTGACGAACTCAACATCCATCACGCCACCCTCCTCGCGATGAAACGCGCATACGCCTCAATGATCGAAAACAATAACACGCCCATTGAAACCGCGCTTATTGACGGTAAATTCGCGCCTGACCTGCCCTGTGCAACGCAAACCGTTATCAAAGGTGATGGCCTCTCTATCTCAATAGCCGCCGCCTCGATTATCGCAAAAGTCACCCGTGATCGCTTCATGACCCAATTACACGATGATTACCCTCATTATGGTTGGAACAGCAATGCAGGTTATGGCACCAAGGTACATATGGAAGGCCTACAAAGCCACGGCCTGACTCCCTTTCACCGCTTATCCTTCGCCCCCTGCGCCGCAATAAAACGGAAAGCTTAACCTTAAGACTCTACGCTAGAGTCCTGACTCTAAACAATTTTTTTATTTTTATTCTTGACGGCGAATCCAGAATGACTCATGATGCTTGTTCACTTATACACCGATATATCCACAGAGATATACACCGATAAGTCACACACATCTGGAGGACAAACCACAATGGCAAAAGCCAAGAAGATCGCTGCACCCAAAATCAACGAAATCACCAAAGGTGATTGTATTGAGGTTCTAAAAGCCACGCCTAAAGGCTCCGTTGATATGATATTCGCAGACCCGCCTTACAATCTTCAGCTTGGCGGCGACCTTCACCGACCTAATAACACCAAAGTCGATGCTTGCGATGATCATTGGGATCAATTCGACAGTCTCAAGGTATATGATGATTTCACCCGTGAATGGCTTGGTGCCGCACGCGAAACCCTCAAAGAAGACGGCTCTATCTGGGTTATTGGCTCGTATCACAATATTTTCCGCCTTGGTGCTATCCTCCAAGACCTTGGTTACTGGATTTTAAACGATGTTATTTGGCGTAAAACCAACCCTATGCCTAACTTTCGCGGTCGTCGCTTTACGAATGCCCACGAGACTATGATTTGGGCCGCAAAGTCCGAAAAATCGAAGTACACCTTTAATTACGATTCAATGAAGGCCCTCAACGAAGACCTTCAGATGCGCTCTGATTGGTTTATCCCCCTTTGTACGGGTGGCGAACGCCTAAAAGACGACAATGGTGACAAAGCACATCCAACACAGAAACCTGAAGCCTTACTTCACCGTGTTATCTTATCCTCTTCAAAGCCTGAAGAAGTCATTTTAGACCCCTTCTTTGGCACAGGGACAACAGGCGCTGTTGCCAAGAAGCTTGGTCGTAACTTCATCGGTATTGAACGTGAAGATGATTACATTAAAGTTGCTAAACAACGTATTGATAACATTACGAAATGTGATGAAGATAGCATTGCCCTCGTACAAAAACGAGAGCAAGCCCGCATCCCATTTGGTTGGCTGCTTGAACATGGCCTCCTAGAGCCAGGGACACAATTACAAGACTCCAAAGGTCGTAATAAAGTGAAGATCGCCGCCGATGCCAACATCAAAACGACAGAAGGCACACATCGTGGCTCAATCCATAAAGTTGGCGCCGCCGTTCAAAATGCTCCATCTTGTAATGGCTGGACATATTGGCACTACAAGGAAGGCAACAAGCTTGTTCCTATTGATAACTTACGTCAAAAGTTGCGCCTACAGATCGAAAGTGATATTGCTGTCCCAAGTAATACGACAATACAATAATAAAAAACTTACACAGGGTAACGTCACATGAACCGATTATTCAAGACCGTCACAAGCTCACTTAGAAACAACGAAAAATCTGTTGTGCCATT
>JALZUF010000024.1 GCA_023301785.1 Alphaproteobacteria bacterium
TATTACTGGCCCAGCATGAAGAATTGTATCCTCACTCATATTTCTAGCTGTTCAGCATGCCAGCGTGAGAGACCTACTCAAGCTAAACTTCCAGTTATCGGAACTCTTCCTTCAACTGCAAAATATCCCATGGGACAAATATCAGCAGATCTTTTTGACGCCGTAGGCAAGAAATGGCTAGCCGTCGTGGATCGATATTCAGGATATGCTTGGGCAAAGGAACTCTCAAAAACTCATACAGCAAAGATTATCGACTCTTTAGAGAACATCTTTCTGGAATTTGGATGGCCAGACATAATACGTTCTGATGGAGGTCCGCAGTTCAGGTCAGAGTTCGTTGAATTTTGTAAAAACAATGATATTATTCACGAGCTCTCTTCCCCATACAATCCAGCTTCTAATGGCCTGGCTGAATCTGCCGTAAAGAATCTAAAATCAATTTTGAAGAGGTGCTATGCACTTAAACAAAATCCGGATCAATCCATTGCGGCTTGGCGAAATATGATTAGACAAGATGGATCCTCACCTAGTCAGCTTTTTTTTGGCAGAAGACAAAAACAAAGACTTCCAAGCTCAGAGGCGGCTTTTTCTCAATCCAATTTTGATATCTCAAGCAGGGATAAATTACACAAAACCCGTACCTCTATTCGCAGTCATGATTGCATTGACTTATCCATTCTCCAACCCGGCCAAAAAGTTTTGATTCAAGATAACAAAACTTCACTTTGGGACACTAGCGGTGTTGTTCTCTCTCTTAGGCCAAGTAAACGTTCCTACTTGTTGAAGGATGCCTTTGGTCGGGAGTTTGTCAGAGGTCGTCAGAGGGTTAAACCAATTACGGACGTGCTCGCCCAGCAATCGCTTTTACAGTCAAAACAATCTAACGAAGCGCAGCTCTCTTGGGCAGACATTGTTAAAAGAAATATCCAGAGTCAGCATCCAATTCATATCCGTAACAGTTCATTTTCTTCAGACATCTCAATGCCTAAAGCTACTCAGAAGCGTAAAGGAATGTCAGCAAGAGTTACAATTCCTCGTCTACCAGAAATTATTGCTGAGAGTGCCCTAGCTGGTCTTGTTAAAATTACTCCTCTCCTATATAAAACTATGGATGGCCAGATGATTAACACTTTCGAGTTGGAGCTTCGTTCTACTACATCTACACCTGAAATTCCGGATGAAATCAAGTTGGAAATTACCGAAGAGATTCATATATCTCATTGTGATATCGATAAAACAGATATCAATCAGACTGAATCTGTGTCTTCGGACCACCCAGTCCTCCATCTTGAAGAAGATTCGACAACAGCAATCGGGCTTAATGTACTTCTGGACAACTTGGAAGGATCGTCCAATCTTCTGGGAATATCTCCAAATCATCAGCACCATGACATATGTGGTAACAGTGATCTTCGTATGCCTAGTTTGACTGCTCGACCTCTCCCATCTCCAGATGCTATTCCTGGTTATAACCAAGGTCCTCCTACTTCTCCTCTGGCTTCTCCTCATCCATCTGCTTCGGTCTCTTCTTCTTCACGTGCTCCACCTCCTTTAGTGGCTAAACCAACAGTTCTTTCTCTTCGTACAACACATAAGAAACCGGAACTACCCTCTATTAATCTGGGTAGTCAATGCTTGTTGTCTTTGTCTACAACTCCACTGTTGGCTTCTTCTCAGGTCTCTCCAGCATCAATTCTATCGGACGAACCCCTCCTTGCTCCGCTGGTTTTAGATCTCTCGCCTCTCTCTTGTTCTTCGGATTCTTCTCCGTCAAGTCCTCCACATTATGGGTTCGAGCGAGTCGAAACCGGAACCTCCTGCCCCAAAACCGGAGGAGAACCTTCAAAGGATCCAATTTCAAGACAGGTCGCCGGTGACCCACACTACATCGGAAGGCTTCCACTTCCTGGAATTCCACGGCTCGACAGTGGGGAACTTCTTTCTCCTCTTTCTCTTCGGGGCAGTCCTCCTCCTTATCGTCCACTTCTACCGGAAGTATGCCAAAAGGAAGGGGCGGTTAAACGACCTCGTATCCAAACAAGTCGCAGCAAAGATGGACTTGATGGATCCTTATCAGCAAAGAGACCCAAGGTTCCTCCCCTCATCATCATTACGGATGACCATGCAGCCGTTTCAACCCCTATCTCCATTAAACGACCCATTCCTCGCACAGCAATTATTAATAGGCGCGAAATATCCATCGCATGCGCTTGTGGGTCAACAGCACGCTTTCTCCTCCGATGTGACCGGCACACCATGGCGACCTCAACCGATCATAAACCATATGCCCACACGATTTTCGGAAGTCAGCGACGATGCTACGCGGGTGGAATCTGCACGACCTCCCCAAGGATTAGTCGGGAGAGACTCGGGGACTTTGACCGCCTAGTCAAATTTCTTCAGGCTTGCGACTTCTGCATTCTCAACAAAGGGTGTTATCTCAATCATGCTGCCATGATAACACGACTTCTTGCTCATCAAGATTCAATCAAAGCGGCTTGGGTCGGGACAGCGGCTCATCGTTCTGCACATCTTCCTTTTTCTCCTTCTGTGGGTTCTTCATTGGGTCCTCTAGCTCTTGCTCACCCAATTGCATCTGGTATTCCAAGGGATATTCCTCGTCCTGCTATGCGCTGTGCTCAGCTCATGGATGAATCTCTGCCGCGGGAGCTCTCTCGGGCTCTAATTACCAAGATTGACCGCCTAGCTTCTGTTCTCCAAGATGCTTACCTTCAGTTAGAGGATATCAGGCAGTATCTTCCTCATAGAAAATAGAAGAAGACAAATATTCAAAGAAAAACATAAAAAAAAAACAATATTTTTACCAAGAAAGAGAAAAACAAAAAAAAAAGTGTTTCAATTTAATACAATTCTCCACCTAAGTTCAGACTATACATGTTTTTACCTCTCTTTCTCTTCTATCTCTTCTGTCGAAGGCGATTAAAATTCTTAAACGATACCTATATTTACTTCTAATAAGTTTATATCCTCTTATGTACTACTCACTTATAAACTGGGGGGCGTGTAATATACCTATATGTCTTCCTAATTATCCGAGCTATCCAAGCAGCTCTCTTATTTCTATCTTGTAT
>JALZUF010000025.1 GCA_023301785.1 Alphaproteobacteria bacterium
TTCTTTTTCTTTGCTTTAACTTTTTTCTTTTTCTTTTTTGCCATCACATTATCCTTTTATGAAAGCCGCGTAGATTGAAATTAGAATAATAACGAATGATAGCACCATCGCAATAACAGAGGCGACTTGTTGACCTGTGCGTACGCCATACACTTTACCCTTGGCTAGCTCATGTTCAATTTTCTTTTCTTCGGCGACCAAGTCTTTGTATTTTTCAATCGCCTGATGAAAAGAGTTTAAATCTGTTTGATATATATGTGCATCGTCGAATATCTGCGCCATTGCTTTTAGGTCACCATCAATAGCGAGTGTTTTTATTTTTTCTTTCAGTTCGTTACATTTTTTAGTGTCGTGAAATCTTTTAAAAACAGGATCTAAGTTTTTGAAAAACCATTTTCCAAGTGCGGGAAACTTTTCTAAATTGGCACGCTTTTGAATAGTCGCCATAACTTTTAACTGACCTAAAACACGCACGTGAGGCTTTTCAGAGTTGAGCTCTGCGATATAGGGATCAATAGAATAACGGTCTTTTACACCTAAAAATGAGACTGTATGACGATCAAACAAAATAGCTGGTTTTGATTTTGTGCATAAATTTTGAAATGCACGAATCATATCTGTTGGCGTTTGCACGTAATAGTCTTTTGTAATTTCGCTGAGGCATGGTGCCTCAGGATCAAGTATGTATAGGCATTTTTCTATACCTGCGTTTAGGCCTTTTTGTTTAACAACATTACGACACGTATCAAACTTTGAAACTAAACCACGCCTTTCATGCGATTTTGATTCACGTAACAGGGGCGCAATGAAATAATATTTCATCACATCTACGAATGCCTGAACATCTTGTTGATCACGATATCTTTTTATCAGGTGTTTCCCAAAACCAAGCGGGTTAAAAAAAATGTCTTTATAACGAATGCATATACCAGGAAAGAGCGCGTGCGAAACAATGACACCAAGTCTGTCACCGTAACTATTCCCTTTTTCAAAATTAGCTCCCGTCGCAATCGCTTGCTCTAAGCGGCTTTTGACAATTTTATCTTCGATGGCCCGTTCAACCCATTGATCAATCTCTTTATTATCGATCAGTTTGGTTAGTTCGTTAGGATCCAAATGGATGTCTTTTGCCAAAGTTTCGGGTCGTAAATATTTTTTATGATTAAAGATAATAGGACGGCTGGCTTTGAAGCGTTGCGGCGCTTGTTTAGGGCTAAGACGTCGACCATCAACCCAATCTTCTAAATCTTCAATGCCCCATCGTTGTTCTGGATCATCATATAAAAGGCCGCGTAGGAGTTCGAGCATAGCACCACTAAGGCGGTCTTTTCCCATCAGGGTGCTGTAACTGCTTTTTTCGATTTTGCGCTCTATTATTTGTTCGTCATTTAGATCTTTAAGCGGATCTTGGGTTCGAAGCATTACTGCTAGTGTGACACCGAATGAATATAAATCATCAGCAATCTCACCAGGGCCGCGCCCTAATGGATCAGCCATGGCGCGCTCTATCGGCTCAAACACAGCGGGTAATTGACTGGCCGCTGGTGTTGCCAAGCATTCCCCTAAATGTATTTTTTGACCAGCCTTTGCGCCACCATCAAAAATATTACCCGGCCATATTTCGCCGTGATACATTTCTTTATTTCGAAGGGTGCGTAAAATTTCGATCATTGGCATGACGACATTTTGCAAAACCGATTCTGGTCGCCAACCAAGCGCAATGTTTCTTGCATTACGATCAACCAGTGGATTACCCAAGGTGTCTTCATAAATGAAACAGTAATATTCTTTTTTATCTGGTGGCCAATACACTTTATTAGATGCAATAAGACGACACAGATTTGGATGATCTATGGTCTTATATTTTGATTGATAGGTGAAGCGCGGTGTTAAATCTTTGTCGCAAATAAGCGCGAATAAATTGGCCGCGTTTCTTCCTGCGCCAATAGCGCGATAGGCGCGTACACTTTCTTTTTCTAAATGTTTTAAGCGTTCATCAAGACGAATTGAGATATCTTTGTTGAATTCAATAGATTTGCTGTTTGATGCTTTCTCAACGGGCGCAGAATTTTCATCCGCCCCTTCTGTAGAAGGCGTATTTTTAACATCGGCGGACTGTGTGTCAGCGTCTGATTCAGCGTTTGATTCTGGTGCGTTCGTCATTGGTTTTAGCAAGTCGATAAGAAAAGGATTCAAGAATGGAAATCATTCATCCTTATTCTAATCGTCTTTGCCCAAATTGTAAATCAGATGCACACTTATGACAAAAAAATTATAATTTAAACGGGTCTTGCATCAAAATTGTGTCATCACGATCAGGGCTGGTTGATAATAACGCCACTGGCGCCTCAATCAGCTCTTCAATGTAGCGGATATATTTTACGGCATCACCAGGGACATCTGACCAGCTACGCGCGCCTTCAGTTAAGCCTTCCCAGCCTTTGATCGTTTTGTATATCGGTTTAATATTTGCCTGATCTACAGTCGAAGACGGTAAGTAATCAATCTCTTTACCGTTCAATTCATAAGCCACACAGATTTTAATTTCATCAAAACCGTCTAAAACATCAATTTTAGTCAGAGCGATACCATCGATACCGCCTGTTTTGATGGCTTGGCGTACCAATACAGCATCAAACCAACCACAACGACGCTTACGACCCGTTGATGTGCCAAATTCATGGCCGCGCTTGCCTAATGTTTCACCGTCATCATCATGTAGCTCTGTTGGGAATGGGCCAGAGCCAACACGTGTTGTGTAGGCCTTCGTAATACCCAAAACATAGCCGATTTTCTTAGAACCAACACCAGCACCCGCCGCAGCTTGCGCCGCCACTGTGTTTGAGGAGGTTACGAACGGATATGTTCCATGATCAACATCTAGGAAGTGACCTTGCGCGCCCTCAAACAAAATTTTCTTACCTGCTTTGTGCGCATCATCAATCGCTTTCCATGTGACGCCAGCGAAAGATAGAATTCTATCCGCCATGCCCATAAGCTCGTCATAGACTTCATCCGCTTTCAGCTCAGTCGCACCGAGACCTTTTAGAGCGGCATTGTGGTAGTCGAGCATATTTTCAATGCGTTCTCTTAGATATTCAGGATGTGCCAAATCGCACACACGAATACCACGGCGGGCAACCTTATCTTCATAGGCCAAGCCGATACCGCGGCCCGTTGTTCCGATTTTTTTCGCGCCGCGTGCCTCTTCCATGGCAATGTCTAATGCTGGGTGGACAGGTAAAATAAGTGTCGCATTTTCAGCGAGCATTAAGTTATCAGGTGTAATTTCAATCCCTTGAGATTTCACATTATCGATTTCCCACAACAACGCTTTAGGGTCGACAACAACGCCATTACCAATAATTGAAAGCTTATTTTTACGCACCACGCCAGACGGCAGTAAGTGCAGTTTATAAGTCTCACCATCAACAACCAATGTGTGGCCTGCGTTATGCCCGCCTTGAAAGCGCACGACAACGTCGGCTTCCTTAGACAGCACATCTACAATTTTACCTTTTCCTTCATCACCCCATTGGGACCCGATTACGGCAACATTCGACATTGGTATTTCCTTTTTTAAATTAATGCGTAAATTTTTGGTGATATTTCAATACTTTAACGCGATAAAACGTAAAGGTCTTTTGATAAAGCCCCTTTTCAACACTGTATTCATGTATGACATATCACCCTTTTTTAGCGTATTACACGTATGAATCAAGGTGTAAGGGCATAATTATTAAACTTATGAGAAAGAAAATAAGGGGCAGATTAACGCTTATGTTGATTAATTGGTGAAATATGGTTAAAACAACCTATTACCGCCGCTTTGATGACATAATTAGAAACTATTAATACTGCATTGATATCGTAGCTAAATAATGAAAAAGCCTATGATGCGGTTCAAATTTTTTGTTAAAACAATGGAGTTTATGATGAAAAAATTAGTTAAGAATACAAGCCTACATTTAAGTGCTGCGATCACTATTGGCGTCATGAGTGGAGCACAAGATGCTTCTGCGGCGGGCGTTAACACATTTAGTACAATTTCTAATAATGTTGTCGATGGCGTTGCCGAAGTTCCTGGACTTATAACTGGGATATCATACATGCTGGGTGTTTTATTGGCTGTACTCGGTGTTTTAAAAGTGAAGGATCATGTTGAAAACCCTTCATCAACACCGTTGAAAGAGGGCATTGCCCGCGTATCTGTTGCCGGTGGTTTATTCGCCGTGCCAATCGTAACCGAAGCCATGACATCATTGGTTGAAGGTCAAGGTGGACAGGCTGGTGCTAGCGTTGCAAATATGAGCCGTGTATCTTTAGGGATTGCTGGCGGATAAGCTATCTAAAAAAATAATCTGATATTAAATTGAACTTTATATGTTCTGGTATGTTGGATGACCGAATTAACCAAAAGGAGAAAAATATGTCTATGACAAAACAAATACTAATGGGATCTGCTTTGATGGCCGTTATGGTTGCCCCAGCGTTTGCCGCAGGTAAAAAAGAAATCACAGAAATCGTTGGTTACAACGTAACTGAAACAACTGTTGAGCTTCAAGAGCCTAAAAAAGCCGCTCTTTATGAAAGAATGGATTACAACAAAGACGGTACTGTAACATTTAAAGAGTACCGTAACTTTTCTACTGTTGAAAATGAATATGATGTCTTTGCCCGTATGGATAAGGATGGAAGCAAGAATATTTCTTATGAAGAATTTGTGACTTTTAACAACACAAAAGGATCAACAAAAGTTGAATCTGAATTGCACGGTAAAGCACAAGTTAAAGGGACGAACCTGAAAACACGTGTTATCTCAACGGACACTAAAAGTTATTATGTTCCTGTTGAACCAGAAGTTGTAAACATCACAGATGTTGAGCCAGCGGCTAAATAACCAATCAATTTAAAGAGTTTTTAAAAAGGGAGCCTGATGGTTCCCTTTTTTATTGCCTGATTTTATTTTCTAGGCGGCTTGAATTATTTTACACAAGCTGTTGACCACGGCCTCGACCATAACATCATCATCACCTTCCGCCATCACCCTTATTAAAGGTTCAGTACCAGAAGCACGCACCAGTAAGCGTCCCCGCCCTTTTAGCTCGTCTTCCGCAAGTAGAATGGCGGATTGAACTTCCTTGTTATCAAGCGGCGTTTTTCCCGCATATTTTACATTTTTAAGAAGTTGCGGAAGCGGATCAAAAACATGGCAAACTTTGCTGGCAGGCTCATTTGATTTATGAAGCACGTTCAAAACTTGAAGCGCAGCCAAAAGACCATCCCCAGTTGTACCAAAATCACTTAGGATAATATGCCCTGATTGTTCGCCGCCAATATTAAAATCATTTGATTTCATTTCCTCAACAACGTGTCGATCACCAACAGCGCTTCGTATAAAGGTAATATTTTCTTTTTCAAAGAAACGCTCTAGACCAAGGTTAGACATGACAGTGGCAACAACGCCGCCTTTCAAGAAACCTTCATTTCGCTTTTCAATCGCAAGCAACCCAAGTAATTGATCACCATCAACAATATTGCCTTTTTCATCAACGACGATAAGACGGTCGGCGTCACCATCAAGGGCGATACCGATGTCCGCCCCTTCTTCAACAACGCGTTCTTGCAGATTTTTTGTAGCCGTCGCGCCAAAGCCGTCATTGATGTTACGGCCATTTGGCGTGTTACCAATATTAATAACGTTGGCTTCAAGTTCCCACAATATTTGTGGTGCCACTTTATAGGCAGCGCCATGGGCGCAGTCCAAGACAACTTTCATATTATTTAACGTTTGTCCTTTTGGGAAGCTTCGTTTGATATATTCAATGTAGCGTCCAGGGGCATCATCAAGCTGTGTTGCTTTGCCGATTTCGTCCGCGCTTGGTAAATGCGGCGTGAGGTCTTGGTCAATCATCGCTTCAATTTTTGATTCAAGATCATCGGAGAGTTTGTATCCATCTGCGCCAAATAATTTAATCCCGTTATCTTGATAGGGGTTATGACTGGCGGAAATCATGACACCAATATCGGCGCGAAGCGATAAAGTCAAACGTGCAACGGCAGGTGTCGGCACAGGCCCTGTGCGGACAACGTTTAAGCCCATCGCAACAAAGCCAGAGGCCATTGCTTGTTCTAACATATAACCTGAAAGGCGCGTATCTTTACCGATGACAACACGGGCAATATCGCCGCCCATTTCTTGCTTCATCACAAGCGCAGTCGCCATAGCGACCTTCATCGCCATTTCTGCGGTCATGGGAAACTGGTTCGCCGTCCCTCTTATTCCATCTGTTCCAAAATATTTTTTAGTCATGTACTTTACAATCATTTTTTTTCGCTGTAGCCTTATTAAATTATAGAGAAAGAGAAAAATGTCTAGACTTAGTTGTTGTTGCTGAAAAATTTGTCCCGCTTATTCAAGCGGCCGTTTTCACACATTATTAAGAAAGTTAGATATTATGACACAGACTATACGTCCCACTTCCTATGCAGTACTAGGATCAAACAACAAACCTTTAAAACCACATCAGTTCAACTTCTCAACGAAAAAAGGTGAGACATCGATAACTGTTGTTCCCCCACATGCCGGCGATGAAATTCCATTTATTGTCACAAACCCACATAGCGGAATATTTGTGCCAAAGGGGTTTAAACGCCATCTATCGCCAAATGTCTCGTTACGTTCTTTCCTGCAACGGGGAGATTTTTATACAGATTGGCTATCAGCCAATGCGGCCAGTCAAGGTGCGTTCCATCTTATATCCTTAGTTAGCCCAACGTATATGAATGTTGGACGCAGGAAAGATAGCATCAACCCAAGCGATGTACGGGGGCGTCTTTGTTGGCCTTCCATATAATCCCGAAGACCCCTACACCAGCCAAGGTAATGGCCAAGGCTTAGTTGCCGTTAAATCTTTATATGATGCGCAGGCCATTTATAGTGAGAGCGGTTTGCCTGATGAAGATGATATTCAACGGCGCATCATTGAGCATTATGATCCATTCCATGACACTTTAGAAAAACAAGTTGAAAGCAACCTGAGTAAATTTGGTTATAACCTTGTTTATGATGTTCATTCGATGCCTTCTATTGGCACTTCGTTTGAGAGTGATAAAGATAAGGCAAGACCTGATATTATCATTGGTAATAATCATTTCTTAAGCGGCTCAACGCCATTAAGTATGATTGCTTATCAGCTTGCTAAGGATTTTAGACTTAGTGTGCGAATGAATGAACCCTATTTTGGTGGGTTTATTACGCAGCGTTATGCACGCTTACCAACTAAATCTTACCGAGACGAAACATTCGGAGACAGAGGTAGCGAGTCAATTCAGGTGGAGTTCAATAGGAGATCTATTGGCCTTGATGAAGAAACCTTAGAGTTGGTTGACCCTGAAGCATTCAGTTATTTTCAGACATATAATACAACGTTAATGCAGCGTTTTTCAGAGTATGTTAGAGAAAAAGTGCATCACGACCACCCATAACAAAAAAGGCGCTAATGAAAGCGCCTTTTTTATTTATCTGTGTTGGTATTACGCCCCTTGTGGTGTTGGGCTGATTTTACCTTTTGCTTTTGGAACAGAAGATGTTGGCCCCTTTGGAATAGACGTATCATCGTCTTCTTCTTCACGGACAATCTTTTTACCTTTAAGAAGATCTTTGATTTCATCACCGCTTAAAAGTTCATACTCCAACAAAGCTTGTGCCAAAGTATGCAACTGATCGAGGTGTTTAGTTAAAAGATCTTGCGCACGGGCGTAAGCATTTTCAACGATTACGCGTGTTTCGGAGTCAACCAAAGCGGCTGTATCATCAGAGATATTCTTAACTGCGCCACCCGTTTGACCCAAGAACAGTTCTTCTTGGTTTGACGTGTAACGTAGAGGCCCCAACTTGTCTGACATACCCCATTCAGTCACCATACGGCGCGCCGTATCTGTTGCCATTTGGATATCGCTTGAAGCCCCTGTTGTTACGGCTTCATGACCAAAGATCATTTCTTCTGCGATACGTCCACCCATAGCCACGGACAAATCCGCTTTTAATTTTGCTTTTGACATTGAGATACGATCACCTTCAGGCAAGCGCATCACAAGCCCAAGCGCACGACCGCGCGGGATAATTGTTGCCTTATGTATTGGGTCAGATTCTTCTTCGTGGATAGCAACAATCGCGTGACCTGCTTCGTGATAAGCGGTTAGCTTTTTCTCTTCGTCGGTCATCACCATTGATTTACGCTCTGCGCCCATCATAATTTTGTCTTTCGCCCCTTCGAAGTCATCCATATCAACGGTACGCTTACTTTTACGCGCCGCCAATAAAGCCGCCTCATTGACCAAGTTCGCCAAGTCTGCACCAGAGAAACCCGGTGTGCCACGTGCTAAAGTTTTTGCATCGGCACTGTCGCCTAAAGGGACTTTTTTCATGTGAACTTTAAGAATTTTTTCACGGCCTGTAATATCAGGCAATGGCACAACGATCTGACGATCGAAACGACCTGGGCGCAATAACGCAGGATCAAGAACATCAGGACGGTTTGTTGCCGCAATCAAGATCACGCCTTCATTGGCTTCAAAGCCATCCATCTCAACTAGAAGTTGGTTTAAGGTTTGCTCACGCTCGTCGTTACCACCACCATGACCTGCGCCACGGTGACGTCCAACAGCATCAATCTCATCAATAAAGATAATACAAGGCGCATTCTTTTTCGCTTGCTCAAACATATCACGTACACGAGAAGCACCAACACCGACAAACATTTCAACAAAGTCTGAACCAGAGATTGTAAAGAAAGGTACGCCAGCTTCACCCGCAACGGCACGCGCCGTTAAGGTTTTACCTGTTCCTGGTGGGCCAACAAGTAACGCCCCTTTTGGAATTTTACCGCCTAAGCGTTGAAATTTTTGCGGATCTTTTAGAAATTCAACCACTTCCATTAAATCAGTTTTGGCTTCATCAATACCCGCAACATCATCAAAAGTGACACGGCCATGTTTTTCGGTTAAAAGCTTTGCTTTACTTCTTCCAAAACCCATTGCGCCGCCGCCGCCTTTTCCTTGCATTTGACGCATGAAGAAAATCCATACCCCAATAAGAAGCAACATTGGAAACCATGATAGAAGAATTGAGAAAATTCCAGGGGTGTCTTTATCCGCTTCTTTAGCTTGGATACGAACACCTGATCCTTCGAGGCGCTCAACAATGTTCTCGCCATTTGGTACCATGACTTTAAATTCTTTGCTGCCATCGGCGAAAGAGCCTGTGACAGTTTGACCTTGGATAATAACTTCGCCAACACTACCTTGGCGAGCCTCGGTCATGAAATCACTATAGGCAATCTCTTCTTTGGGTGAAACATTGCCCATTTGGCCGCTTTGGAAGGCATTCAGAAGGAATGCGAGCATTAGCCCAATCGCAACCCAAAACATGATATTTTTACTTAGATTATTCATAACCGCTCAATTCCTTTAGCACTGTGATGTCTTGCAATGTAAGGGTTTTCGGCAAAAAAGCAAGAAAATCCCGAACCGCACAAACTTAAGTCTACAGTTAATTTATTCGCTGATTATGGCCTTAAGGTGACTAAAAATCTTTAATAAGATTGTGGAATAATCCGAATGGCATCTTCACGCTGTTTTTGAAGCGCGTCTTCACGTTTTTGCTTCGCACGGACACTTTCGTATAACACAAACATGACGGGTACTTGCGTCTTATCGGGACGGCCGATAAAAGAGGTCACATTCGTTTCTGTTGTTTCCCAACGGATAACAATATCTAGGTGACCGAATAGGATTGTGTTTGCCCATCTTTCTGGGAAGTTTTCCTCACGACGATCGCGCCATACAAATTCTTCCCCCTCTGGCGGACCAAAGCGTTTTTCGAGATCTCTTTTTATCGTTATAAAATCATCCAAGCGTTCTTGAGCTTTAACGTATCTTTCTTCAGAAAATATACGTACGCGAGCCAATTTATTATCTTCAAATTCATAATTGATGGAAACTTTCATGTCGCGAATGACATCATAATAAAATAAGATCGTGCCATCTTCGGATTCTTCGACGAAAGTTGCCTCCTCTTCTGCCTTGATGATTTCTTTTGGAAGCCCCCATATAAAGCCACGCACATGGGCTTGATCAAAAATTTCATTTTCATTTGCGTATGTATCAGGCAAGGGTTCTTTTTCACGCGCCATTGTCGGTGCACTTAAAAAACATAAAGCCAATAATATATAAGTAAAAATACGCAAAATTATTATGATTCCTTCCTTATATATAATGCCTTGTTTTTGTCCTTCAATGCAAAGATACACCCACCAAGCGTTCTAGGCTTGAAGTTTTCAGTATCATGAAGCATATCATGCATTAAGTTTTCAAGTCGATCCATACGAACACCATAGTTGGTTTTAGGCACTATGTTTTCAAGTGATAACTTTAAAATACGTAGAATAATTTCTTCTGGGTGTTGGTTTAACTTTTCGAAATCAAAAACAATTTGATCTTCTTGACTTTGAATTTGGGTTGCCTTGAAAGCATCGTTCGCAATACCTTCCAAAGCTTTTCTTGCGCGTGATAAACGTGATGCTAACGTTGTGATACGCTTTGCATTTAAGCCTTC